>JADGRP010000330.1 GCA_017880805.1 Burkholderiales bacterium | reverse complement strand
TTACCGGCAATCGCGCCGGCAATGCCACGCAGTGGGTGACGGGTTGGCCGGGCACGGTCGAGGCCTATACGATATTCAAGCCCGGCGTGAAAATGACGATGTTCATGGAGTGGTACAACCACTTTCCTCTTGGCAGGAAGATTGCGCGCGATGTCGACGTGCACTGGGCCGAGCACACGGGAACGGCCAAGACCATAGCCGAACTCAAGCGCCGCGGCGCCAAACGCGTTGGCATCATAGGGCCGCTCACCGTTTCCAAATATCGCCAGCTCGAAACGGAATTCGAAATGGTCGGACTCGACGCGGAATATACACGGCTGCGCCTGATCAAGTCCGAAGAGGAAATCGACTGGCTGAAAATAGGCGCGGCGTTGAGCGATGCAGGCCTCGCTGCGCTGCTGCGCGAAACGAAACCGGGCCTCACTGAGCGCGAACTGGGCAATATCGTTGAACGCGCCTATGTCGGGCACGGCGGTACCACGATGATTCATTACATCGGCCGCACCTCGATGGCCAAACCGCATATTTGCGTGCCGCCGCAGCACCCTTCGCCGCGTAAGGTCGAGAAGGGTGACGTGATTTTCTGCGAGCTGTCGGCCTTCTGGTGGGACTATGCGGGGCAGGTGCTGCGCACGTTTACCGTTGATGCCGATCCGACGCTGCTATACCGCGACCTTCACGCGACAGCCGAAGCCGCATTCGACGCCGTGACAAAGGTGGTGCGCCATGGCACCACCATGCAGGAGATCATTGATGCTGCAGGCGTGATCGAAAACAACGGCTTTACGGTATGTGACGATCTGATGCACGGTTTCGGCGGCGGCTATTTTCCGCCCATCCTGGGAGCCAAAAGCCGTCCCGCTGGCCAATTACCCAAACTGACGTTGGAAGAGAACATGACGGTAGTGGTGCAACCCAACGTAATCACTCGCGAGCAAAACGCCGGCGTGCAGGTAGGCGAACTGATCTGGGTCACGAAAAACGGCTTTGAGCGGCTGCATCGGGCGGAGCGGGGCATGTTTCGCGTCGGGTAGTGCGCACGACGGACTGCGAGGACAATAGGCAAAGCAGGTTACGTCAAAGGGGGAGGGCGGCTGTGACGCAGGTGATCGAGATTGCGATTTTGCAGTTGATCCTGAGGCGACGGTTTGAGATAACGCTGTGAACACCCGCCGCAAACTGCTCGTTGCACTTGGCGTAGGTGCGCTCGTAGCGCCGCTGCGCTCCCTTGCTCAGCAGCAGGGCAAGATCTGGCGCATCGGGTTCCTGGGTGTTGCCTCTGCTTCCGGCTACGTAAAAGAAATGGACGCGATTCGCGCGGGATTGCGTGATTTTGGCTACGTCGAAGGCAAGAATATCGTCATCGAATACCGCTGGGCGGAAAGCAATCCCGAGCGGTTGAAGGAAATGGCGGCGGAACTCGTTGCCCTCAAGGTCGATGTGATCATCACCCACGCGCTTCCCGGCGTCCGCACTGCCGGGCAGGCGACGACGACGATTCCGATCGTCATCGCGGACGGACCCGATCCCGTTGCAATGGGTGTAGTAGCGAGTCTCGCACGGCCGGGCGGCAACATCACCGGATCGACTGGCTTCCAGACGGAACTCGCTGCAAAGAGGCTCGAGTTGCTGAAGGAAGTGATGCCGCGCCTGAAGCGCGTATCTGTCCTTTCCAATGCGCTGAACCCCAACAATGCGGTTTATTTCCGGGAAATGGAGACTGCAGCCAAAACCATGAAGGTGGAACTAAGCCAGTACGAAGTACGGGCGCTCGAGCAATTTCCAGGCGCATTTTCTGCGATGGCCAAGCAACGGGTTGAAGCCGCCGTGATCAGCGAAGACCCTCTGCTCAATTCCAATCCCGGAGTCATTGCTGCACTCGCTGCAACGCACCGGCTTCCCGCGGTCGGGCTTACGGTTTTCGCCGAAGCCGGCGGCCTGCTGGGCTACGGCGCAAACCGCCCGCTGTTGTACGGTCGCGCCGCCAACTTCGTGGACAAGATACTCAAGGGCGCGAAGCCGGGAGACCTGCCAATCGAGCGCGCGACCAAGTTTGATCTCGTCGTCAACCTGAAGACATCGAAGTCTCTTGGCATCAAAATCCCGCAACAGTTGCTGCAGCGCGCCGACAAGGTGATCGAATGAACAATCGCCGCAAGATCATTATTGCGCTTGGCGCGGGCCTGCTGACCGCGGCGCGCGGAGCGCAGGCACAGCAAGCTCGCAAGGTGCCGCAGATCGGTTACGTCGGCAACTCGACGCCGGCCCTGGAATCCGCGCTCGTCGAGGGATTCCGCCAGGGACTGCGCGAGCGCGGTTACATCGAAGGCAAGACCGTCATCGTTCACTATCGCTGGGCCGGGGGGAAAATTGACGCGATCCCCGCTCTCGTTGCCGAGTTGATCGCGCTCAAGGTCGACGTGCTCGTTACCGCCGGTACACCGGGCGCCCTCGCCGCGAAGAAGGCGACGGCCACACTGCCCATCGTGATGGCGGCGGTGGGGGATGCGGTCGGCACCGGCATCGTACCTAGCCTCGCGCGGCCTGGCGGCAATATCACCGGGCTGTCCACGCTGTATAACCAGCTGGAAGGCAAGCGGATCCAGATTCTGCGCGAGCTCGTACCGAAGATGAAGCGCATTGCGTTGCTTACCAATCCGGCCAACCCATTTACCGTCCTGATCCTGCAATCGACGCGTGCCGCGACCGAGGCGCTGGGATTGGCCGCACAAGTGTATGAACTGAGCGCCGTGGGCGAATTCGAGCGGGCATTCGCGGCGATCGCGAAAGCAAAGCCTGATGCCATGGCGGTGCTTGCGGATCGCCCGTTCCTGGTGTCCAATCGGACCCGGATCGTGGAATTCACCGCACAACACCGCCTGCCGGCGATTTATCCGTTCTCGGAATTCGTGGAAGACGGCGGCCTCGTGTTCTACGGGCCGAGTTTTGCCGACATGTTCCGGCGGTCGGCAACTTACGTGGACAAGATTCTGAAAGGTGCGAAGCCCGCCGATCTTCCCCTTGAGCAGCCGACGAAATTCGAACTCATTTTCAACGGCAAGACGGCGAAGGCGCTCGGTATCAAGATACCCAACTCGCTCCTGATAAGCGCCGACAAGGTGATCGAGTGAAGCGTACTACCGGACATCGTCGCGCTGGATTACGTCGCCGCGGCGAAGTGGACGCGCGGCGCCGCGCAACGCGCCGCGGAATTCTGCTTGCCGCCGGCGCATGGCTCACGCTTGCGAAAGCGGGCGTGACGCTCGCGCAGCCCAAGCCAGCGCCGATCTTGATCGGCTGGCTGGTTGTGCAATCACGCGAGACTGGCGCACATTACCTTGCGGCGTTCAAGCAGGGGCTGGCAGCCCTCGGTTGGAAGGAAGGTTCACAATTCGTAATCGAAGAGCGCTGGGCGAACGGCCAGTATGACCAGCTGCGCCCTTTGGCCGAAGAGCTTGCCGCGAAAAAGCCGGCGTTGATTGTGGCCGCGCCGTCGCAGTCGGTCGCCGCTGCTGCCAAGGCTGCGCCCCAAACCCCGATAGTCCATGCCACCGGCAGCGACCCGGTCGCCGCCGGTTTCGCGGCGAGCCTCGCCCGGCCCGGCGGCATGATTACCGGGCTCAGCAATGTTGCAACCGATGTCACCGAGAAGCACCTCGAGTTATTGCTGGCGGCCGTGCCGAAGCTCAAGCGCATCGGATTTTTGACCGATGCCCGCAACGTGAATCGCGCTTTGATGATGAAAGCTGCTGAGCGCTCGGTCGCGCAACGCTCGGTTGAAGCGCGCTTTGCGGAAGTGGGGCGTCCGGACGAGATCGAACCGGCCATTTCGCGTCTGGCGAAAGAGGGGGCGCAGGCACTGGTCGTGTTTGCGAGCCCGATGTTCGGCAACGAGCGGCGACAAATCATCAAGCTTGCTCTTGCTCACCGCTGGGCGGCAATCGGGTGGCAGCGCGAGTTCGCTGAAGAAGGCGGTTTGCTCAGCTACGGCGCCGATACCGTGGCGAATTACCGCCGAGCCGCCTACTACGTGGACCGGATCCTGAAGGGTGCGAAGCCGGGCGATCTGCCGATAGAGCAGCCGACCAAGCTGGAGTTGGTCGTGAACGCGAAAACAGCGAAAGCGCTCGGACTCAGTATTTCGTCCGAAATTCTCTTGCGTGCCGACAAGGTGATCGAATGATGCTGCGCGGCACACTGTTCCGCAAGTATGCCGTCTATTTTGTGACGCTGGTTACGCTCGCGCTGATTGCGAGCGGCGGTATTGGCGTGTACTTTACCTATCAGGAAAACAAGGCGGCGCTGCTCAGTCTGCAGCGCGAGAAGGCCGCGGCCGCGGCGTCGCGCATCGAGGCCTACGTGCAGGAGATCGAGCACCAGATCGGCTGGATGCGCTTGCCGCAGGCGGGGGCGGGCAACGCCGATCAGCGCCGCTTCGATTACCTGAAGCTGCTGCGCCAAGTGCCGGCGATCACCGACGTTGCCCAGCTCGACCGCACCGGCAAGGAAATGCTGCGCGTGTCGCGGCTGGGCATGGATGTGGTGACCAGCGGCGAGGATTTCGCCAAGGACCCGAAATTCACGGTTACAAAAGCCGGCAAAACCTACTTCAGTCCGGTCTACTTTCGCAAGGAAACCGAACCGTATATGACCATCGCGATGGCGGGGATCAGCGAGGAAGCCGGCATTACCGTCGCCGAGGTCAATCTGAAGTTCATCTGGGACGTGATCTCGCGCATCAAGATCGGGGAGAAAGGTCTCGCCTACGTCGTGGACGGGCGCGGCCGCCTTATCGCGCATCCCGATATCAGCCAGGTGCTGCAGAAATCGGATCTTTCGTCTTTGCCGCAGGTGAAAGCCGCACTGGAATCGTTGAGCAGCGGCGATCCCGAACACGTCAATGTCAGCATTGCGCGCGACCCGCAGGGACGCGAGCTGCTGGCCGCGTACGCGAGCATCCAGTCGCTCGGCTGGCATGTATTTGTCGAACAGCCGCTCAACGAAGCTTTCGCGCCGCTCTACGAATCGCTCAAGCGCACCGGGTTGCTGCTGCTCGGTGGTCTTGTTTTCTCGATACTCGCGAGCCTGTTTCTCGCGCGCCGCATGACTGATCCGATACGCGCGGTGCAGGCGGGTGCGGCGCGCATCGGCGCTGGCCAGCTCGACCAGACTATCGAGGTGCACACGGGCGACGAGCTGGAAACGCTCGCCGATCAGTTCAACACGATGGCCGCGCGCCTTAAAGACTCGTATGCGGGGCTCGAGCGCAAGGTCGAGGAGCGCACGCGCGAATTGACCGAATCGCTAGAGCAGCAGACCGCCACCAGCGAAATCCTGCAGGTCATCTCTAATTCTCCGACCGATGTGATGCCGGTACTCGATGCTGTTACCCGGCGTGCAGCGCAGCTGTGCGACGCGCCGGATTCTCGCCTATATCTGCTGGAAGGAGACGCTGTTCGGAACGTTACTGGTTTCGGCGAAATGCATGGTGCCCCGGAATTGATGCCGTTGAACAGAGGCCTTGTTGTTCCGCGCGTGATCATGGACCGGTCGGTCATTCATATCGAGGATCTCGCCGCGGCACTGGACGATTTCCCGGAGGCGCGTGTGCCTCAAGAAAAGTTCGGGATCCGGACAATCCTTGCGTTACCCCTGATGCGGGAGAACCAGGCGTTTGGCGCAATTCTCTTGCGTCGCAAGGATGTTCGACCGTTCACGGAGAAGCAGATCGCATTACTCAAGACCTTCGCTGACCAGGCGGTGATTGCGATCGAGAACGTGCGCTTGTTCAACGAAATCGAAGCTCGCAATCGCGATCTCACCGAGTCGCTCGATCAGCAAACTGCGACCGCGGAAGTGCTCAAGGTTATCAGTCGCTCGACGTTCGATCTGCAGCCGGTGCTCGAAACGCTGATTGAGAACGCGACGAAGCTGTGCCAGGCCGACAAGGGGTTCATTTTCCGGCGCGAAGGCGACGCGTATCGTTTGGCAATCGCTCATAACCCGCCTCGGGAGATCGTCGAATTCTTCAAACACAACACCATTTCCCTCGATCGTGGCTCCCTGGTCGGGCGGACCGCGCTTGAATGCAGGCCGATCCATATCCACGATGTTCTGGCCGACGCCGATTTTACTTGGCACAAGGCGCAGAAGTTGGCTGGTTACCGCACCATGCTCGGTGTGCCGATGCTCAGGGAAGGTGTTCCAATTGGCGTGATCGCAATGTGGCGCACTGAAGTCCGGCCTTTCACTGAAAAGCAGATTGATCTGGTGGCCACCTTTGCCAATCAGGCGGTCATTGCGATCGAGAACGTGCGGTTGTTCAACGAGATTCAGGAAAAAAGCCAGCAGCTGGAAATCGCCAACCGCCACAAGTCGGAATTCCTTGCCAACATGTCGCACGAACTCCGGACGCCGCTCAATGCGATCATCGGCTTCTCCGAAGTATTGCAGGAGCGCATGTTCGGCGACATGAACGAGAAACAGGAGGAGTACATCAACGACATTCACGGCTCCGGCAAGCACCTCCTGTCGCTCATTAACGACATTCTCGATCTCTCGAAGGTCGAGGCCGGGCGCATGGAACTCGAACTGGCAACGTTCCACCTGCCGTCCGCGATCGACAACGCGCTCACGCTGATCAAGGAGCGCGCCGGGCGTCATGGCATCGAACTTGCGAGCAAGGTCGACCCCGCGGTGAGCGAGATCAATGCCGACGAGCGAAAATTCAAGCAAATCATGCTGAACCTGCTGTCGAATGCCGTAAAATTCACCCCCGAGGGTGGGCGCGTAACCGTCGCGTCGCGCGCGGTCGATAGCATGATCGAAGTCAGCGTGACCGATACCGGCATCGGCATTGCACCGCAAGACTGCGAGGCGGTGTTCGAGGAGTTTCGCCAGGTCGGCAACGACTACACGAAAAAGGCGGAAGGCACGGGGCTCGGCCTCGCGCTGACGCGAAAATTCGTCCAACTACACGGCGGAAAAATCTGGGTGATGAGCGAAGTCGGCAAAGGCTCGACCTTCACATTTACCCTGCCTGTCACGGCGGCACAGGCGGGTGCCGCGACCTCGCACTGATAATCCGGGAAACACTATATGGCCAATGAACTGATCCTGATCGTCGAAGACA
>JADGRP010000068.1 GCA_017880805.1 Burkholderiales bacterium | reverse complement strand
GATTGCGAATGCCCCGCGCGGACCAGGCTTCGCTCGACCTCGGGTGACGCGCTCGCGCCTGTCAAGCCACTCAAAGTATTGCAGCCGAAAAGATAGACCTCCTTCAGCTGCGAGAACACGCCAGGGCAGGATTCACTGCACGAGGCGCGTTCCAGGTCGGCCACCGGCAACGACTCACGCATGCCAAGCCGATCCGAGTAGAACTCGGTCCCGCCGTCGAAATGGCCCGAGATGACGAGCAGATCGCAGCGAACGCCCTGGCGGCAGGCCGAGGCCAGCCAGTCGGACCGACCTCGCTCCACCAATTCGACAAATTCGTACTGGTCTTCGGGAAGGTGCCGCCGAAGCACTTCCTTTTCGTCAGCCGAATTGATGGTGATCGTGCATACCGTCTGCTTGCCGGCGTGGGCCTCGGCGGCGCAACCCGCGGCAAAAACGGCGGCCAGGAAAAGGGCGCTGACCTGAACAGGCAGTGATCGATGTGACTCTGATATCGCCACGACATCTCCGGCCGGGGTACGGCAACCGGCGTTGGTCGATCGGTGAGGCGAAGCATGAGCAGACCGTGGCGTCCTGCAGAGCACGGCCCATTGGCCGCGCGCGACTTCCGCCCCGCGCGCTCATCTTCGGCGGGCGACAAGCCTAACACGTCCGTTGCGCGGCCCCACGGGTAAGGCGGCGGGGCCTTGGGAACACGCAATCGATATGCCCCTTCGGCAGGGGATTACGGCGTTTGCAGGCGCCGTATGAGGATGTCGATGATGTCGTCGCCGCCGGAGGACTTGCGGCGAGATTGGCTCAGCAACTGGGCGATTTCGAGCCTTGGCAGAGACTGATAGTCCGAGCGGATGAACACCGCGGCGATGGCCCGCTGGACGTCAAGTGACGCGGCGGAGGGGAAAAGGCGCGCCAGTTCGTCCAGGCTCTGGCGATCGCTCAGGCGATGCCGCGCCAGAATGTCGAGCGCGCGAATCTGCGCGCCTGGATCCGGCATGCGCGTGATTTCGCTCACGGCAACGCGGAGCTCGTCGACATCGGTGATCGGCCAATATCCCAGATAGACCTCCGCGACCTCGACTTCGGCATCGTCGCGACTGGTCAGCGCCTGAAGTACCCGAGCGCGGCCTTCGGTGCTCCCCATGCACGCCAGAACCGCCGCGTTCGGAACGTTGTCTGTCTGCGCTGCCGATAGCGAAAGGCGATAGCGCTCCTGGTCCAACTCGCGGTTTCGGTTCAACGAGCAAATCATGTCGACTTCGGCGGCACCGACGGATTTGCGCTCGAACAGACCGTCGATCATGCGCACCAGCTCGGCACGCTGATCCGAAGGCGACAGCCAGCCGAGCGTACCCGCGAGTTCGATCATCCGGACGCGAATCTGCGGCTGATCGGCGTCCTCGGCAAAGCGCAGGTACCGGTCGCGCACGGCATGGTCTCGGGCAATTTCCCCCAACGCGTCCGAGAAGGCGAAATCCTGGCGCTCGCTTTCGCTCAACCCCGCAAACAGGGCTTCGATGCGCTCGAGGAACATGCGGACCTCCGCCATGTCGCGTTGCAGGATGCCATGGACAAAGCGTAGCTTCGCCGCGGGAGACGATCGGTCGTCGACGAATTCACAGGCTTCGCGTCGATAGGCGGCATGCGGATCCGACTCGCTCATTCCGCTGATGGCAACCATCGACGTCGCGGCGAATTGGGAGAGGAGCCGGGGATTTGCGCGACCGCTGCCGACTTCGGAAATCGAGCCGGATTGCAACGAGTGACCGAGCAGGCTCGCGGCGGTCGGCCCCAGTGGCGCCACCGAAGAGAAGCCGTAGATGACGGGAACGTTCATGAAGACGCGGCGCATTCGGTCGCGGCTGCTTTCGCCGTGGCGCTCGTCGAGCACGCTCGCAAGCCGCTGGGCGTCGAGCTGCGAGTGCCCGGCGCGACCCAGGCTGCGTCCAACCTCGGAAGTCATTCTCTTGATCGCGCCAGGATTCAACGTGTTGCAACCGAAGAGATAGACCTCCCTCAGTTGCGAAAACAGCCCCGGGCAGGATTCGCTGCACGCTGCCCGCTCCAACTCGGCGACCGGCAGAAATTCGCTGGCGGCCACCTGATCAGAATAGAAATCGGTGCTTCCGTCGAAATGGCCGGAGATGATGAGCACGTCACAATGGATGCCCTGCTGGCAAGCCGAGGCCAGCCAGTCGGGGCGCCCTCGCTCCACCAACTCGACGAACTGATACTGCGCTTCGGGAAGACGTTGTCGAAACATCTCCTTTTCGTCGGGAGAATTGACCGTGATCGTGCAAACCGTGCGCTTGGCGGCGTCGGTGTCCGTGCCCCAGCCAACGGCGAGCAGTGCGACGACGAGTAGGACACTGCGAACAGGAAACACGGGTCGATCACGCTCGATTTGTGCGGATATGCCTCTGCAAAGGAGCGTAATTGCAGACGTTGCCGCAGTCTGTGCGCCGTCGCACCGTTGCCGACGTGCGCCGCCGTACCGACGGGTGCTCGGTTCCCGATCATCATGTTTCCGATCGGAGAAGTTGATGAGGAATCTGGTTGGACCACTTCGGCAGTCGGGCAGTTTCGTCGCGGGAACCCTGATCGGGCTTTCGATCGTCGTCGCGACCTTTGCGGTGGCCGACAATGGTCCCGGCAGTCGGCCGGCCATTCTCGCCCTGCTGGCGCCCGTGATCCTCCTGATCGGAATGGCATTGCAGGCATGCATTAGCTTCAGATCGCGACGGAATTTGCGCGCAACGCCTGAGACAAGCCGGGCCAAAAGGGACGACGAACGATCGGGTTCTTCTGCGGGACTGGCCGAGGAAGGCGCGGCCGGCCCTTCGCTGTTTGGCCGTGGACGGCCATTCGCCCTGGCGCATTCCGACGCGGGCAAGTGCGCACCCACCTTCGCTGGACACCTGCGCTGACGCGCGAGTCGAAGGCCCTGACTCGAGGCGGACCCCGCCCGGCGCAATCCGGTTCCATGACTTGACGCCAAATGTGCGGTATCGTACGGCAGGCTGTCGAGTATCCCGACAGCTGTACTGGGCATACCGATCACTGAAAGACAGTGAAATCCTGTCGGAGCCGTTGCTTTCGAGATCCCTGATGCTTGCGCATGCGAGCTTTCAGGGCTGCACGCAAGGCGACGGCACAACGATTGCGAGTCGGGCCGCTTGTTGACATGAGTGGTCCGCCGCCAATTTCGAGGAGAGGTTCGGAGTGGAGCTTCCCCGACGCACCCGCGGCGACGAACTGCTCAAACCCGGAGAACTGACGCGGGTTCTGCAGCGCCTGCGGATTCGGGCGCGAGAGTACGACCTGTCGTCGGTGATCGCCTGCGCGTTCGATCATCGAACGCGGATGCTGCCGTTCATCTTCTCCGATACGCGGATGATTCCCGCCGGAGTCCGGGCCGTAGGCGCGGCCCTGGCAGACGCGGGATTTGCCAGGACGCGCATCGTGCTGCAGCAGTGGAATCGCAATTTCCGGCCGTCGCAGATGCGCCTGGACGGGAGTATTCCAGACGTGTTCATGGTCTCGAGCATGAGCCTGCATTCCGAGGAGTGCATGAAGCTCATTCGCGACGCGCATCGGATCGAGCCGGCGCATCGACCACTGATCATCGCCGGGGGTCCGCACGCCGTCTACGAGCCCTATGATCTTTTCAGTACCGATCCCGCGTGCCCGGGCGGTGCAGACGTCGTCGTTACGGGCGAGGAATTCGTCCTGCTGAGACTCATCGAGGCCGTGCTGTCGGTGCGTGTTCGCGGCGAAACGATGCGTGCGGCATTCATTCGCGCGCGCGATTGCCGGGCGCTCGACGACATCCCTGGCCTCGTTTACTCGCGGGGCGAGCGGAACGGCGTGCCTGAAGAGCTGGTCGACACGGGCATTCAGCGCCTCGTCGGCGATCTCGACGAACTCCCGCATCCGGTGCTCGGGTACGGTCTTATGGAGCCACCCGGCGGGCATGCAACGCTCAGCACGCACGCGTTGCCGGTCGAACAGGTGCATAAGCACAGTCCCATCAGCTCGCTCGTCCTGACGTTCGGCTGCAAATTCGCCTGTCCATACTGCCCGATACCGGCCTATAACCAGCGACAGCATCGCGTGAAGAGCGGCGATCGCATCGCCGACGAGATGTACCGCCTCAACAAGGAGTTTGGACTGCGCTTCTTCTTCGGCGCCGATGACAATTTCTTCAACGACAAAGCCCGCACGCTCGATATTGTCGAGAAGCTGGCCCGCGCGGAATTCGATGGCGTGAAGCTGCGCCGCCGGGCGCACTGGTATACCGAAGTGACCGTCCACGACACGCTGCAGATGAGGGACCATCTGCCGCTCGTGCGCGAGTCGGGCTGCCGGGCACTGTGGCTGGGCGTCGAGGATCTGACCGCGACGCTCGTCAAGAAGGGCCAGAGCGCCGACAAGACCACCGAGGCATTTCACGCGCTGCGCGACGCGGGCATCTGCCCGATGCCGATGATGATGCACCACGACTCGCAGCCGCTCTATTCGCGTGGCTCGAATTACGGGTTGCTCAATCAGGTCGAGCTCCTGCGCAGGGCCGGCGCCGTCTCGATGCAGATTCTGATGCTCACTCCGGCAGTGGGTTCGAAGCTCCTCGAGTCGACCTACACGACGGGCCAGGTCTTCGAGAGCGTAGGGGGCAGGGCGGTGCGCCCGTACATGTGCGACGGCAACTATGTCATTGCATCCAACCACGCCCACCCTTGGCGGAAGCAGCTCACGATGCTCGCGGGATATCTGTATTTCTACAATCCCGTGTGGCTCGTGATCGCGCTGGTTCGGAACAAGACGCGCGTCGGCAAGAAGCCTGCCTACCTGCAGATCTTCGGCATGCTGGGGCTGGCAATGACGATCGTCCGGACATCGGGCTGGGCCGTGCGCCTCATGCTCGGCCGAATCGTGCGCACGGTCCGTCCGCCTGCCAGCCAGATTCCGATGCGTGGCGTCGACGGCGGGCCGGCAAGTCACGATACGTCGCCCGCGCCCGCCATACCGGCGCAGCCGCTGATTCGTCACACGGAGCGTCTGCGCGAAATCGCGGCGCGGTGAACAGCGCGGCATTGCAGGGCGCCGCGCACTGCCCCGAAGGTAACGGTCCGCGGCGATCGGGCAAGTCCAGAACCGGGATGATTCCCGGCCTGGTCCTGCCGCGTCGTAAGGCGCGTCTTCTCGCCTAATTCTTCAATTTCAGTGCGACACCCTGTGCGGCGAGCGTGAGCCTGGCGCCCTGCTGGGTGCCGTGCAGGCGCAGCACGACGCCGTTCTCATTCTTCATGATCACGTCGCTCGGGCCGCCGGCGATCGCAATGCCTGCTTCACCCGCCACGTAGTTTCCGCTGAAGTCCGAGAGATTGCTCAGGTTGAAGACCTCCCCCGTCGTCGTGACACTCGAGATTCCGAGATCGACCACGCTGAGTCCATTGACGGAAAACGCGTACGTGTTGCCGCGAAGCGCGAGAGTCCCATCGCCCCACGTCACGCCGATCCCTACCGCAATGGCCGTGCTGGAAATCTTGACCGTACCCGAGGGTTCTTGTGCATCGGCAGCATTGGCCTGGGGCAACATCCCCAGACAGCCCAGCGCCATCAGCGAAATTACGAATGCCCGCTTGTTCATAGAGCTCTCCATTGGCAATTGTGCATGATCAATGATGAATGTCGGTCGACCGGCCTTCCCTGAGCGGGATGAAAGGTCTGCCACGACTGATCCGGGGTCAACGGTAAGCCGGCGTCGCCAGGGCCGCCTTGATTGCCCGACGACACATCCGGATGCCAGCGCACTTTGATTGCTTTCAGCCTTCGCCGTCTGTGCTCCAGCGCACGTGTCGCCGAATCGATCGATGTGTTAACGGACGTACAGACCATGACTGCCTTCGCGCAGATACTGCAGCAGGTGGCAATGAGTAGATTGCTTCGGTGGTAACGGTGGATCGAGTTGCGCTCATGCACTCGATCCCGTTCGTGTACTCGGCCCCAATGAATCATCAAGGAGTACCTCATGGATCAACTCAATCTCGAATCGCGCCGCGCGTACGCAGACCGTCCCGATGCTGAACCGCCGCCGGACACCGGCACTGGATCAGCGTTGATCGGGATCATGACTCTGATCGGGAAGGACGTTTGCAATCGCAAAGGCGACGATCTTGGCGAGCTGAAAGAGATCGTCGTGGATACGCGCACCGGCCAGGTCGCTTATGCCGTGCTGTCGTCCGGAGGGTTCCTTAGCATCGGCTCCAAGTTGTTTGCGGTGCCGTGGGGAGCGCTGCGCCTCGATACCGTCAGCAAGGTGCCTGTCCTGGATGTGGAGAAGGGATTCCTGGAGAACGCTCCCGGATTCGATGCGGACCAATGGCCCGACATGGCGGACTCCGTGTGGGCAGCCGGGATTCATTCGTATTACGGATCTTCGTCCGGCAATCGCGGGCCTGTGCCTACAGACTGACACGGCTAGGCGTCACGCCCCATGGCGGCTCCGGGGATGCGTCACATGCAGACTGCGCGCGCGATTGCCCTCCCGACTTGTCCGCCGATGAGGTGTTCTCAGGCTTCCGCCGCATCGTCGCAAACGCTGAGCCTGGGCGCGGACGTAAGAACCAATTGAAAACCGGAAGCGTTGCGGGTGGAATGCGCGCTATAGCCGTCTTCGAGGCAATGAAGGGGCTGCTTGTGTTGCTGGTGGGGTTCGGCGTGCTCTCGTTGATTCACGAAGATATCCAGCGGCTCGCCGGGGAACTGGTCCGTCACTTCCATTTCGATCCGGACGGGCATTACCCGCGCATCTTCGTCGAAACCGCTGAGGGGCTTACCGATATGCGCCTGTGGCTCCTCGCGACGCTGGCGTTCAGCTATACGGCATTGCGCTTGGTGGAGGCCTGGGGGCTTTGGCGAGGGCAGCGCTGGGCGAAATGGCTCGCAGTCGCGGTCGGCGGCATCTACCTGCCGATAGAAATCTATGAATTGCTCGGCGGGTTGTCCGTCATCAAGGCCGGCACGCTGATCGCCAACCTGGGCATCGTGCTGTACATGGGCAACGCGCTATGGCGTGCGCACGAGAGGAGCGCGGTCGGGAGCCTCGGCGGCGCTGTGGCGATTCAACACTCGTGACGTTGGCATTTCAAGGACGATCCGGAGACAAAGAGCGCGAATTGCATATCGAGAGCAAAGGCAACCACGGATCAATCACGACTCCTCCGGCTGCCTTTGTTTCCGACTCTGCGTGTGTCAGCGCGCCGCTATTTCCGCTGTACCTGTCTCGACGCGCGCGAATTCGCGATTTCGCGCATTGACATCACCGGAATTCAGAATTCGTCTCCGGATTCGGTTACGTCCAGCGGCTCGTCGAGATCAGGGCCACGGTCCGGTTGGTACTC
>JADGRP010000329.1 GCA_017880805.1 Burkholderiales bacterium | reverse complement strand
TCAAATCCTCGCCACTGCCGAGGCCGGAAGCGCCGGATCTGTTCCAACGCAGCCTGACGCTGAGATTCCGCCCTCTCGATAAATAGCGCGCTCGCGGACGATAGTCGCGGCGCGAACCTCAGCTAGCGTTCGCGCGACTTCTTTTCGACGATCTGAATCGTCGCCCAGCTCCAGTCGGGGCGCTGCTCGACCAGGTGCCGCAGCGAAACCGTGTACACGGAATGCGCGGTGGTCAGGATGACGTTGCGTCCTTCGGCGTATTCGGATGTCGGCACAATGACCGTTTTCATCGCCAGCGGCTTGTCCGGGCGCGAAGGCGGAGGAAGATACAGCCCCTCGAAGCGCTCGCCCATGGTCGACATGTCCAGGCCGTTGACGACGTAGCCCATGTCCTCGTTCGGACGGCGCTTCGCCGACAGCGTGACCGCGACCATGCGCTCGGCGATAATGTTGACGCCGGCTTCGACTTCCTCGTTCGATACCTTGTTCAGGCGGCGCACCACGCCGAGCAGCCAGCCTTCGATGTCGGATTGTCTTACAGCGACCAGCGCGCCGAGTGTGAGACTCTGGCCGATGCCTCCGGTCGCCGCGATCCTCAAGCCCGCAACGCTGCGATCCTTGATCTCCCACATCGGATCGCTCCACGACGACAGACTGGCCGCGAGCGAGTCGTCCTCCACGAGTGCCTTACGCTTGGCGCGCGGCGCACCTGCGACCGGATAGACCTCGATCTGCTCGGTACTCGATTCCACCGGAGCTTCTTCGACCTTGGCGCCGATATCGACGCAGATCCGCGAAAGTCCGATGCGCACCCGCGCCGAAACCGCCATTGAGGTCCGCGGATCGCGGCGCAACTCGGTGTGAAACGCAGGCGCCAGCGCCGGCTGAATCTTGCGCAGCACGGCGAGCCGCTGCTGATTGATCGCCGCAATCGGGCCCTGGTCGGTCATTTCCGCATCGCGGAGCGCATTGATTGCGCGGTCCATGCCTTCCGCCAGCGGCGTCGTGTCCAGGTAGCGCAGCATCGAGCCGCGGTCGTTGCCGGTGCGACGCACGATCCCCTCACGGCCCGCGAGATCGACAAAAAAGCCTTCCATCGACTTCGGAATCTGCTCCAGCGACAGGCGACGGCTCCACGCCCGCAGCTGCGAGCTCGCCCAGTCGATCTCGGTAGGACTCAGATTGCCGGTATTGAGTTGGTGAACCAGCAACACATAGAGATATTCCTGTTCGACCGACCACGGCTGCGCGGCGGAGCCGGCCGCCGGGAGCGCCATCGGCTGCCGGTCGCACTGCATCTCACACGCGCGCAGGTACGTGCTGTGCAATTCGATCCATTTGGCGGGAATCCAGCGCTCGTACTTGAACACGCGCAGTTTGGCATCGGTGCCCTGAAAATGGACCAGGCGCACAAACAGTAGCGGGAGGGCTGCTTTCCAGCGCGCATTGTCGACCTGATTCACCGCACTCTCGAGTGCAGACTGGTACGCCATCGTGAAAGCCTTGCTCATCTCCCACAATGCCTGCCAGATGCGGTCCGCCAGCTTGGGCGCGCTCTCGGAATTTTCGATGTATTGCTTGATCAACTGGCGCCGGTCGGCGCCGAGTGCTGCATCGACGAACTGGATGGCGCTGACGCGGTTCAAGTCCGGGACGCGCTGCGTCTTGCGCATGGTGTCGAGGACGGAGATGACCTGTTGTTGCCTGCCGATCACGTCGAGCGACGGCAACTGGCGTAACCACGCCGCCGCTGCCTTGGGGTTTTGCAGCGGATCGGACAATTCTTTTGCCTGCGGTGTCAAAAATCCAAACATCGCTTTCATCGGTGCTACCTGTCGGCGGTGGGTGTGACCGGGGCGCAGGCCGGAAACCGTAGTCATTTCGGCTCAATGGGACGCAGATTCGTCGGGATACGAACGAACCCAAACTTATAGCCCAAAAACGCCTACAGCGCAAAAACCTCCGCGGATTAGGTTAACATTTGCGTCTCTTGAATCCCGACCCGCGCGTTCCGCCGCCGCGGCGTCGATGCGTGAGGTCAGAATGACGATAAAAGCAGTTTCATGCCGGGCGTGCCTGGTGGCGCTCCTAAGCGCCGCCGCTTACCTCTGGCCGGCCCTTCCGGCGTACTCTCAACCGTCGGGAACTCCTCCCGCAACCACATCAAGCAAGTTAGATGCCAAGGGAAAAGAATTGCAAAAAATCGATGTCAAGGCCGGTTCCGGAGCTGAGGCGGTCAAGGGTAAGGCCGTTGTTGTGCACTACACTGGGTGGCTTTACGATCCCGTAACGAGCCAAAAAGGCGCCAAGTTTGACTCGTCGCGCGACCGCAACGAGCCATTTGTTTTCCCTCTTGGCCAAGGGCGGGTCATTCGCGGCTGGGACGAAGGTGTGCAGGGAATGAAGGTCGGCGGGCAGCGGACCTTGATCATCCCTCCCGACATGGGCTATGGCGAACGTGGCGCGGGGGGTGTCATTCCACCTAATGCGACACTGATTTTCGACGTGGAGCTGATCGAGGTCAAAAGCTGACCTGGTGCCGGATCGAAGCTCAAGCCAACGTCGTCACGAGACACTCGCCGCATTCGGTAGTTTAGCCTTGAACGATAGCGAGCGCTTGCTCACTCGGGGCAGAGAACAGGCGCGATTCGCAGCAGTCCTTTAGCACGCCGGCCTCACCAGTAGGTTTCCAACGTGAAATGGCCGGGCTCGCGGCGGCGGTGCCGCCGCATGCCGCGTCCCTCGAGCACGCCCTGCGTTTCCCGGACCATTTCTGGATTCCCGCACAGCATGGCGTGGGCGTTTTCGGCGGTAAGCGGCACCCCCGCCCACGCCTCCAGACGACCATCGCTGATCGCCTCTGGAATACGACCTTGTAGTGCACCGCGATGGGGCTCCCGGCTGACGAACGGAATGAAGGTAAAGCGTCCGGTTTGAGCGGCGGCGACCCGGGCGATTTCGTCGGAATACGAGAGGTCCCGTGCGTATCGCACCGCGTGCACCAGGACTACGCGCTCGAATTTTTCCCAGGGATCGGCCGTGCGGAGGATCGACAGAAAGGGCCCAAGGCCGGTGCCGGTCGCAAGGCACCACAACGCCGCGGCGGACGGTACTTCCGGCATGCTGAAGAAGCCATTGGCGCGATCGAGCAGCCACACCGGATCGTCCGGATTGAGGGCGGCAAGCCTCGGCGAAAGGGGGCCTTCGGGCAGCACGTTGAAATAGAACTCGTGCGGAGCGTCCTGGGGCGCGTTGACGAAGGAGTACGGGCGTCCGAGCATCGGCTCCTTGGAGCCCTCGGGTGCGGGCAATGCAAGGCGGGCGAATTGTCCGGCGACGAACGCGACTTCGGGCGCCGCGACTTGCAGCGAGAAAAGTCTTTCGGACCATTGCCGCTTGCCGGCCACTCGACCTTGAACCCATTTGCTCATCGTCGTGCCAATATGATTGTTAGCACTTGTAAGAACGCTTGTTAGACTTATCTCATTTACATTATGCCAGCGACCCGCACAATGCTCGCCCGGGGCACGCTCGTTTACGTGCGCCGCCCGGTTCAACGCGACGCCGCGACATTCCTGACTGCGGTCGGGTCCAGCAAACGCCTCCACAGGCTCTGGGTGCAGCCGCCATCGACGCCAGCCCGCTTCGCGACCTACGTGCGCCGCTTTTCCGGCGCGAGATCACGCGACTGCAGACATGCAACGCACGTCGCCATGCTTGTTTGCCGGCGAGAGGACCATCGGCCGGTCGGCGTATTCAACTTCAGCGAGATCGTCCGCGGCGCGTTTCGAAGCGCCTATCTTGGTTATTACGGGTTCGCGGAATATGCCGGCCAAGGTTACATGAGCGAGGGACTCGCGCTGGTGCTGCGCGTAGGTTTTCGTACCTTGAGACTGCATCGCATCGAGGCCAACGTGCAACCAGGGAACACGGCGTCGATCTCTCTGGTCCGCCGAGGAGGCTTCACGCGCGAAGGCTACTCCCGCCGTTACGTCAAGATTGCCGGCCGCTGGCGGGACCATGAACGTTGGGCACTCCTGGTGGAGGACTGGCGAGCTGGCCGCAAGCGGAGCAATACCGCGCGCAACTGAAGTGCAAGCACGCATCCGTCTTTGCGCAATTCACGGCGCGGCGCTTTGGCTCGCGATGATGGCCGGTTGCGCTTCCGCCCCCGGCCGCCTCGAGGCGCCCAAAGTCGTGTTCGGTCTCGAGCTCAAGCCTTACGCGGTGATCGAGGAATGCATTGCGCTCGAACCCGGTGAGCGCATCGCCTATCGATTCGACGCGCGGCTGCCGGTGGCATTCAACGTTCACTTCCACGACGCCAACGCGGTAATCATGCCGATGACCCGCGAGGGCGCGACATCGGAATCGGGTGATTTTGCCGCCGATCGCAAGCAGATCTACTGTCTCATGTGGGAAGCGGGGGCGGAGGGCAGCGTCCTCGATTACCGCATCAGTCCCTGGCCGCCCCATCGGTGAACAACGCGCAAAACCCGCTCTTCGACCTCGACATCGCGGCGGCCGACAACCAGCAGGGCATCAACGCTGCCTCATCGATTCGCTGGAGGCGTGGGATGCGAGCCGCCCCATCGAATTGCGCCGTTGTCATAGCTCGCTGTAATTGTAGGTGCGGCCCTGTTCGACGTCGCCCAGAACGAGCTTGTCGACGATTTTGACCGCGACGGTGTCCGGCGCGACGAGGCGATGGTCGCGGTGGAATCCTTTGAACAACTCGATACTCGGCAACGTTTCCGGCGTCTGCGAACGCATGAACGTCTGCATACCGGTGTCGATGACGCCGGGGCGCACGGTGATCGCGCGAAACGTCTCCGCATCGTTTTCGGCGGCAAGTTGTCGAGTCAGCATCTCGAGCCCCGCCTTGGCGATCGAATAGGGCCCGCCGCCGGGAAGGGGTGAATCCGCGGCGCCGGATGAGACATTGATGATCCGCCGCACCTGCGTCCCTTCGACAAAAATGCGGCAGAACAGATTTGCGATGGCTATGGGTGCAACCAGGTTTGCCGCCATGGATGCCGCCAACGCTTCGCTCTCGAGCGAGCCGATCGTCCCGACCGGGCCTGCGGTCGCGGCGTTGTTGATCAGGCACAGATAATCGGGCCGCGCGTCGTCAATGGCGCGAAACGCCGGCGTCAATGCGGCGTCGATGGCTATCGTGTTCGCAAGATCGCAGGCGACGAAGCGATAGTGCGGTCCGCTCAACGCCGCGGCGCTTGTGCGGCCGATGCCGGCCACCGCGAAGCCTCCTGCCAGCAGCGCGCGGGCCAGCGCCTCGCCCAAGCCACGCGACACGCCGGTAACGATGGCCGACTTCATGCGATACGTCGGATTTCCGCGCGCGTCAGCGATGGCTGCCGAGCGAAAGTGCGATGACCAGAACGACGATGACGGCAAGAACGAGCAAGGTGACCTTGACCCAGCTCTTGGGATACTCGCCGGTGACGGTTCCGGTGAAGCCGTTCATGACTGCCTGAAACGCTCGGGTGCCGAAGTGATAGCTGAGCAACCAGACCGGCGCCAGAATGTGCTTGAACCTCTGACCGGAATAGTTCGCGCGGACATCCAGATTGCGGTATGTGTCGCCCGGAATCTGCGCCGCGCACAACTGACGGAGCTTCGCATCCATATCGTCGCGCGCTGCCTTCGCGGCGGCGATCAGGTCGATCTGATATCGCTCGACGACCCACCCCGCCACATAGCCCGCATCGTAGGGCTTGAGCTCCGCCGTTGGAAAAGGCTCGATCCCGCGCAGCAGCGGCGCATGCACGCCCACCGACGCACAGATCAGATCGTCGTCGAAGAAATGCTCGAGCTGCCCCGACGCAGGCTGCCAACGCACGTGCTGCACCTGCCGCGTCTGCGAGCGTCCGCTGCTGTCGGTATACGATTCCGTCGTGTAATAGTAGAAGCCCGCCTCGGCGGTCCACGCCGCATCGACCTTGGCATCGAAGGTCCAGTACGGCAGATAAATGCCCTTGACCGTGTCGGTGAGCGCCGAGCGCTTGAGCTTGTTCGGCGCGAGCCATAACCTGCCGTACCACGCGCGAATGCCGTCGCGAGCTTTGTCTTCGGTGACCTTGAACGGCAACAGGCTCTCTGGACGGAACGCGTCCTTGGTCTGTTCGTAGGGCACGAGTTGCGCCGACCCACAGAATTCGCAGCGCTGTGCCTGCCGTTGCGGATCGAGCACCGAGATCGCCTGACAGCTCTGGCACTTGACGTAACGCTTTTCGATCTGCCAGCCGCGCTTGTCGTCGGTGATGCCGCGCAGCGCAGTGACCAGATCGTGCTCGATAATCCCGCCCGTGTCGGCGTCGAGCTTCGCCGGCGAAGTCGTTCCACAGAACGGGCAGACCAGCGCCTGCTTCGCAGGATTCCAGATTGCCTCCGCCCCGCATGCGGGGCAGGCGAATTTCTGTTGGGCTAGTTCCTCGGCCATGGGCGCTGATGATAGCGTGATTTGATCACGAGCCGCGAACGCAAATCCATCGCGGACGGCCGCGCCACTCCGCCCGCGTCAGTGAATGAAGTAACCGATCACCCGCCAGGCGCCGTCGGCCTCGTGTTCCAGCGATATGGTCTCGCGACTATCGGTTTTATTGGCGAAGCTGGCGCGAAATTCCAGCACCGCATAGTCACCGTCGGGAGCGCCCGGAATATTCTTCATGAATTGCGTCGACAGCACGCTGCGTTCGATCAGCGCACCGAGCGGCGGCCGCACCATCCGCAACGAATCCGCCCATTTGTCGGCGGTGATCGCGCTCTGAAACTGTTTGCCTGCGGCGCGCCAGCTCGCGGGGCCATCGCCGCGATCGGTCAGGGCGAGCCAGTTGCGTGCCTCCTTTTGCGCGATCGTCCCACGTGGGTCCTGCGCCAATGCCGGGCCGATGCCGATCGCGGGAAGACAACAAGCCGTGACGACGAGCATCGCCTGCCTACGAGTCATGCGCACGTTACCCCCTAGGAGTGAAGAAATTGGTCGACGGCGGTCTTGGTAACGCGCCACTGGCTGCCGATTTTCTTGCCCTTGAGGTCGCCCGAGTCGAGACTGGCGACAACATCGGATTCGGCAACGCCTAAGACCTCCGCCACCTGCGCCGGGGTCATCAAGTCCGGCGTGCTCGCAGGTGGCGGCACCGCGGCCGGACCGGCGACGCCGGGCGTTGCCTGTGCACCCATGATGCCGCCGGGCTGATTCATCATCTGTTGTGCCATCGCCATGCCGACGGCCATTTCGGCCCCGACGCCGGCGAGACCCGCTCCTCCGCCCTGCGCGCCCTGCGCACCGAGCCCCTGCGCCAACTGGAACTTGACGTAGTCGTTGAGGTTGCCCACCGCGGCCATGCTAGAACGCTTGTCGATCGCCTGCTCGACCTCTGCCGGCACCGACACGTTTTCCACAATGAAGCTTTCGATCTCGATCCCGTACTTGGAGATCATCTGCGGATTGATCAGCGGCCGCAGCGCTTCACCCAATTCGCCATATCGCGCCGCGACATCGAGCGCCGGAATCTTCGACTGCGCCAGCGCCTCGGAAAATACGCTTACGATGCGCGAGCGCATGGTGTCGCCGAACTCGTCCAGGCGGAAGTGATCGTCGGTGCCGGCGACCTCCTTCAGAAACAGCTTCGGGTCGACTATCTTGAAGTCGAATATCCCGTACGCCCTCAGCCGCACGATGCCGAAGTCCTGGTCGCGCATCATGATCGGGTTCGCGGTGCCCCACTTGTTGCCGGTGAAAACGCGGGTGACGACGTAATAGACGTCGGCCTTGAAAGGCGATTCCAGTCCGTATTTCCAGCCCTTCAGGTCGGAGAGGATCGGAATATTGTCGGTGACCAGGTCGTATTTTCCCGGCCCGTAGGTGTCGCCGAACTGACCGAGGTAGAGGAACTGTGCGACCTGCGATTCGCGCACGATGAGCTGCGCGCCGCGCTTGATCTCCTTGTCTTCGTCCGGAAAGCGAAAGGAGAGCGTGTCGCGCGAATCGTCAGTCCATTCGATGATGTCGATGAACTGTTTTTTGATGAAGTCCAGTATCGCCATGGTGTATGCCCTTGCGTTGTCCGGATCGCGCTCTTGCGCGCTCGCTCCTGCTTGCTCTTGCGCGCTACTTCCGCGCCGAGGGAAGTTTCTTGACTGCGGCCTCGGCCTGTTTCATTTCATCTTCGATCTGCTCCAGCGGCAACGCTCCCGGAGTGATCGAACCGTCCGCGAACACCAGCGTCGGCGTCGCGTTGACGTGGTACTTCTTGCCGAGCAGCGCGGTCTGCGCGATCGGCGTCGCGCAGTCGCCATTGTTCTCGGGCAGCTTGCCGGCGTCGAACCATTCGTCCCAGGCCTTGATCCTGTCCGGCGAGCACCAGATCATTGCCGATTTGCGCGCCGAATCCGGATGCAACTGATCGATCGGAAACAGAAACGTATAGATAGTCACATTGTCGAGGCCCTTCATCTCGCCCTCGAGGCGCTTGCAAAACGGACAATCGGCGTCGGAAAAGATCGCCAGCTTGCGCGATCCATCGCCCTTGACCTTCTTGATCGCAAGCTCCAGCGGCAGGGAATCCCACGCGACGCGGTTCATCCGCTTCATGCGTTGTTCGGTGAGATTGGTTCGGGTCGCGGTGTCGTACACCGAGCCGACGATCACATAGTTCACCTTGCCATCGGTGTACACCATGCGGTCGTCGAGCTGAGCCTCATAGAGTCCGAAGTACGGCGACCTGGACACATTGCTGATCGGAGCGCCGGGAAATTTCGCTAACAGCGCTTGTCTGACCGCGGCAAGCTCCTTGGCAGCAGCATCGGACTTCGTCGCATCCTGGGCCGACGCTGGCAACGCAAGTGCCAGGAAAAATCCGGCGGCTGAGAGATTACGCAAGATCGGACGCAAAATGGTTCGCATTACGGCAACTCCGGAAGCGTCGGTGGCGATTGGACAGTTTACCGCAGCGCTGGTTGCGCCAGCAGTCTCTTCAGCGGCCCGAGGGAGCCGACGAGGCTCATGCCGCGATTGCGCAGCACCTCGATCCACGGTGACCGGCTGCCGAAAAGACGAACCAATCCATCGGTGACGCCCTGCATTGCAAACACGGGCTCGAGACGGCGTCGCGCGTAGCGATGAAGCAACAACGACGACCCCGGATCGCGGATGGCGCCGCGTCCGGCCAAGATCGAGCTCAACGCGGCCGCGTCGCCGAAGCCCAGGTTGACTCCCTGGCCCGCCAGCGGATGTACGCTGTGCGCGGCGTCGCCCACCAGCGCCAACCGCTGCGCGATTACCGACGGCAGCCTCAGCAAAGAAAGCGGAAAGCAAAGAGGCGCAGTGATTGTCGTCAACGCACCCAGCGCTTGCGTGCCCGCCAACGCGACGCGCTCAGCCAGCGCGCTGCCGTCGAGCGCGAGCAGCTCATGGGCGAGCGGCTCGGGCGCCGACCACACCATCGAGATCCGACGACCCGGAAGCGGCAGCCACGCGAGCACGCCACCGTCGTGCAAAAACCACTGGAACGCGCGGCCCCGATGGGCCTGCTCGCTCGCGAAATTGGCCACCACGGCAGTCTGAGAGTACGGACTCGGATCGTGATGCATACCGCCCTGCTCGCGCGTCCACGATCGCACACCGTCTGCCCCCACGATCAATCGCGACGATAGCGCATCGCCGCCATCAAAGCGCAACTCCGCCGCACGGGCGGACCATGCAATGCCTGCTGGCGTTCGCGGCGCAAGCACGTCGATTCCCGGCGTATCGCGAACGCTGGCGACGAGCGCGGCGTGAATTTCGCGGTTCTCCACGATCCACGCCAGCGCCCGCTCCCCGAGCTCGTACGCTGAAAACATGAGCTCGCCGCCTGCATCGCCGCGGACCTCCATCGATTCGATTGCGCACAGGCGCTCCTCTCGCAGCCGCTGCCATGCACCGATGCTGTTCAGGAACGCGACGCTGCCGGGGCTGACCGCGTAGACGCGCGCATCCCAATCCTCGTCGCTCGAGGAAAGGGCTGCCGCATTGACATTCGAGCGATCGACGATTGCCACCCGCATCCCAGCGCGCGCCAGCGACGCGGCGAGCGACAAGCCGACAAGTCCCGCGCCGAGGATGGTGACGTCGTAGTCCCGGGTCCCGTTGCCCATCAGTCCAGCACTTCGATGACGTGGTTCTGGTTGGTGTAAATGCAGATCTCGCCGGCGATGGTCAACGCTTGCTTGACGATGTCGGCCGCGGAAAGCTCAGTGTGGCTGAGCAAGGCTCGTGCGGCGGCTTGCGCATAAGCGCCTCCCGAGCCGATGGCGACAATGCCGTGCTCGGGCTCGAGTACGTCGCCGGTGCCGGTGATGACCAGCGACGTAGTGCTGTCGGCAATGGCAAGCATCGCCTCCAGCCGGCGCAGGATGCGGTCGGAGCGCCAGTCCTTGGCCAGTTCGACCGCCGCGCGCTGCAGCTGACCCTGATGCTTGTCGAGCTTTGCCTCGAAGCGCTCGAATAGCGTAAACGCGTCCGCGGTGGCACCCGCAAAACCGGCCAGAACTCGATCGTTGAAGAGCCGCCGCACTTTTCGCGCTGTCGACTTGACGATGACGTTGCCGAGCGTCACCTGGCCATCGCCGCCGAGCGCCACGCTGGCGCCGCGCCGAACCGACAATATGGTAGTGCCGTGAAAGATTTCCATGATTGGAATGCGTTCGAAATCCGAAGGCGGTGGCGCGGCGGAAACGTCAGCCCGACAGCGTATCGCGTATCTAAGACCTGCCACGCAAGTGTCTGACGGGCATGTTCTGCGCGGCGCGCGATGACGCTGGCTCGGTGCGCCGCGACTTGCCGCGCGCTTACTGCGCCTTCTTGACGAAATGCCGCGGCGAAATGCCGATGAGCAGCAACAGCGCGCGAATGATCGGTGATGCTCCGATGATTTGCACCCCCTTGCGCTGCGACTCCGCGCGGATGATCGCATTGGAAAGTGCGCCGGCGCAAACAAAATCGATTCGGTCGACCGCGCTCATGTCGATCGGAATGGTTTGTCGGCCCTCACGAAACAGCAGGAACTTTGCGAGCTGCGTGTCCGACGAGCCCGTAAGCGTGCCGTGCCAGTAAAGCTGGTCGGTATTTTCCGGCGCGCGTGCAGCGGGTTCCTCGGCAACTGCGGCAGCATGCGCAGTGTCCGGCGGCGGCTCCCAGGATGGAGGCGACACTTCAAATGCCACTGCGAATTCGATTGCGCGATCTTCGAACACCTCGTGTTCGTTCTGCCACTGCAGCAGTTCCAGCAGCAGGATCCAATAGCCCTCTGCCGCGTCACGCCCCTGCATTGCCGATTGCTCGAGGGCGCGGCGAATTTTCTCGGGGTGTTGCAGCACCAAAGGATAGTGACGCTTGCGAAGTTGAGCGAGAGCATTGGCCAGCAGCTTGGCGCCGGCGTCGTCGGCTCCGGTGATCGACCCCAGATCGAGCCGCAACTGCGGCTGCTTCAGCGAAGATGCGAGCATGCCGGCAATCTGCTGTGCATGCCCTGCGGCCAATTTGCCGGTCAATCCTACGTAACCTCCGGCGATCGGCCGCGCCCCCGGGGGTGCGCGCCCGACACGCTCTTCCCATGCCGGCGCCGAACGCTCGAACGCCACCACGAAGCGCAACGCAAGCTGGTCGAACGCGGCACGGTCATTCGCACGCTGCAACAGGTCGAACAGCGCGAGCCACGCCAGCGGCGAGTTCTTGGCGTCGTCGTCACTGACGATGCCGTCTTCGAGCACCTCGCGCGCGAGCGGCGCTTGCCCGTTGGCATAACTGAGCGCGGCATTTTCCAGGACCGCGCACAAGCCCGGATTGGCGCCAGCGACCTGGATCTTCTGGGTTGGCGCCGAACTCCATTCGATTATGCTTTGAGGCCCGGTCACCGTGATTTCCCGATCTCGGGTCCCCGTTTCGCCCGTTGCCCGGGTCGCCGTCGGGCCCGACCGTGATTTGACCGAAGCCGCGAGCTCGCGTGCCGATGCCGGCCGGGCGACAGGCTTGGGTCCCGGGTCCGGCTGGGCTCTGGAGTCCGGAGGCTTGGCCTCGCCCGGCTTGCCCTTGATCGGTGGCTTGGGGAAAAGGTTGAACGCCATGGCGACCGCTATCGGCTTCCACCCGCAAAGGAGACGATTATGTTCCGATAGCCACGGGGCAACAAGCCAAGGCGCCGGACCAGCGCGCCGACCAAAGCCGAAGCGCTACGCTTTGCGCAGATTTTCCGCGGCAAAATCCCAGTTGAGCAATTTTTCGATTATGGCATTGACATGGTCAGGCCGCCGATTCTGGTAGTCGAGGTAGTACGCATGCTCCCAGACATCGATGGTCAGTAGCGGCGTTTGGCCCTTGCTGATCGGGTTTTCCGCATTTCCGGTCTTGACCAGCTTGAGCGCGCCGGCGTCCACGACCAGCCACGCCCAGCCGCTACCAAATTGTGTCACCGCGGCATTCGCAAACTCGGACTTGAACTTGTCGTAGCTTCCGAAAGCAGCGTCGATTTTCTGCGCAAGCGCGCCGCTGGCAGGGCCGCCGCCGTTGGGCTTCAGCGAGTTCCAGTAAAACGTGTGGTTCCACGTTTGCGCAGCGTTGTTGAAGATGCCGCTCTTGTCCGCTTTCCCTGCCGTGGCTTTGATGATCGCCTCCAGCGATTGCCCCTCGAACTCCGTACCGGCGACCAACTTGTTGAGGTTGTCGACGTACGTCTTGTGATGTTTGCCGTAATGGAACCCGAGGGTTTGCGCCGAAATAACAGGCGCGAGTGCGCCCTCGGCAAACGGAAGAGGCGGAAGCGCGAACGGTTGTGCCATGCTGAATTCTCCTTGAGTTGCTGGTCGGTCCGGTAAAATCTACAATCCGGCGTGTCTGCGGTGGAGCTGCCCGAGGAACAAATGTTGTTTCTTGCACGCGGCTACAATCTCAACGACACTGAAAACAAGCCAAAGTTTCAGCCACCCGGTTCCCGCCGGATGGCGGCGCAGGAGGAGGACATCATGAAGAATCCGCTCGATTCACTTTGGGGAACGGTCATCAGCGGGGTACTGCTTACCGCGATCCTTTACTTCGTCGTCAAGAGCATTCTTACCTGAAGGAGCGCCACCATGGATTGGGTTCCCGCGATTGCTCGATGGCTGCACTTCATGGCCGGCGTCATGTGGATCGGCCTTCTGTATTACTTCAATTTCGTGCAGGCCGCTGCGCTCAAGGCCGCGACTGCCGACGGCACCGCGGCCGGCATCACGAAACACGTCGCGCCGCGCGCGCTGCTGTTCTTTCGCTGGTCCGCGGTCGTCACGTGGTTGGCCGGTGCCGCCTTGCTCGGCAATCAGTTCGTCAACGCGTTCACGCTCGCGAAGGGCATGGCGGGCATCGGCGTGGGCGCGTGGCTCGGGACCATCATGCTAATCAACGTGTGGGCGCTCATCTGGCCCAACCAGCAAAAAATTCTCGGGCTTAAGCCTGCGACCGACGAGGAAAAAGTCAAAGCACGCCGGGTCGCATTTCTTACCTCGCGGGTCAACACCATGTTGTCGATTCCGCTGTTGTTTTTCATGGCGGCAGGCTGGTCGCACCGCGGGACCTTCGGTCTCTAGGAGACGCCTTCGGACTCGAGGACGCGATGCCCGACGCGGTGGTGTCCACAAACTATGGTCCGGCAATTGCCGGGCCATAGTCTTGGCGGCCCTCGGTTCGAGCTCGCGCATCAGTCGCCGTAGAGCTTCTGAACCCGCTCCCGCCGTTCCTGCGCCTCGAGCGACAGCGTCGCCGTCGGTCGCGCCAACAGCCGCGCAACGCCGATGGGCTCGCCGGTTTCCTCGCAGTAACCGTAGCTGCCGTCGTCGATCATCTTCAGCGACTTTTCGACTTTCTTAAGCAGCTTGCGCTCGCGATCGCGGGTCCGCAGCTCGAGCGTATATTCCTCTTCAAGCGTGGCGCGATCCGACGGGTCGGTCGTGACCTCGTTCTCACGCAGATGCTGGCCGGTGTCGTCGGCGTTGGTCAAAAGCTGGGCGCGAAGCTCGAGCAGGCGCAGCTTGAAAAAAGCGAGTTGCGCTTCGTTCATGTACTCCTTGTCGGGCGCGTTCAAGAGATCCTGGTCGGTCATCAGCTCCTTGACCTTTTTCGCGGGACTCTTGGGCGCCAGGGTCTTGGCTGCTGCAGCCTTGCCGCCGACGCCTTTGGTCAGGACGCCTTTGGTCAGGACGCCTTTGGTCACGACGCCTTTGGTCACGACGCCTTTGGTCACGACGCCTTTGGTCACGACGCCTTTGGTCACGACGCCTTTGGCCACGGCGCCTTTGGCCACGAAGCCTTTGGCCACGACGCTT
>JADGRP010000328.1 GCA_017880805.1 Burkholderiales bacterium | reverse complement strand
CGACGCTCGCCACGGTGCCGACCGCACCGTGCTTTGCCACCGTGCCGGCGAGGCGGTGGGCGGAGATCCCCACGCCCATTCCACCTTGGATTATTGGTAGTAAGTCATGACCGCGAATTCGCAGTCGAGGGAAGGGCGTGTTGATCATGGACTGATCCCCGGAACGTCGAGCGCTCGGGTGAAGCGGACTTCACCGCTCGCCTCAAACAAGCTTGAGTTTGACGGAGCACAATATTCCAGGCGCATCGTCAAAAATTGCGCTAGATCAATTCTGCGCCCGGTCCACTGGTGGACACTGCGCAAGCGGCGCCGGGGCGTGCCGGCCGGTGGCTAACCGCAATGGACACCACCGAGCGGCTTCCCCGCCGTGGCCGCGTCGTTCACGCCCGCAAGGTCCCGACCCACCCCCCATGGAATCCCGACGCCCTCCCCTTGCGCTATTGCGCGGCGCCGCCACGGTACTGCCGCGGCCAGTGCTCGCCCAGTTCGCGACCGCGGTCGTTCGCGGCCTCGATCGCTCCCATCCGAGGCTACTCAGTAATCTCGCGCGGCTCGAAGCGGCCGTCGTCCATATCGTGCCCTTCGACCTGCCGTATCGCTTTGCACTAACGGTCGGGCGCGAGCCGGTCACGCTTGCGATTATCGATCGGGGCGCACCCGGCGGGGATGCCGAGGTCGCGGCGAGCGTCGCGACGCTCGTCGATCTCCTCGAGGGGCGGATCGACAGCGATACCCTCTTCTTCCGGCGCGACCTGACAATCTCTGGGAACACGTCGGTCATCGTTGGGTTGCGCAACGTGCTGGACCGCGAAGAACTGAGCCTCGCCGGTGAGCTCGCGGCGCTGATCGGCCCGCTCGGACCGCCGGCGCGCGCGGTTGCGCGGCGGTTCGATCGTGTTCTTGAGCGCGTCGGCGCACGCGTCGCGGCGATGCACCGGACGTTGCATCCGCAGACTGAGGCAGGCCCGGACGTCACTTCGGAACTCGAGCAATGCAAAAGCGAAATCACGGCGCTCACGGCCCGGCTCGCGCGGCTCGAAGCGCGCCAACACAGGCGTGACGAGAAAGCCGCTTGAGCGCTCGCTACCTCGAGCTCGTGTGCCCGGCGGGTACCCCGGCCGCCCTGCGTGCCGCGGTCGAGGCCGGGGCCGATGCGGTGTACTGCGGATTTCGGGATTGCACCAACGCCCGCAATTACCCGGGGCTTAACTTCGATCGAGGCGAGCTTTGCGAGGGCATCGTTTACGCCCACGATCACGGCTGCAAGGTGCTCATCGCCATCAACACCTTTCCACGCGCCGGGGACGCGGGGCCATGGCATCGCGCGATCGACGAGGCGGCGGCGGCGGGCGCCGATGCCGTGATCCTTGCGGACATTGGCATCCTCGACTACGCAACTCGTCGCCATCCACGGCTGCGGCGCCATCTGTCCGTGCAGGCATCGGCCGCCAACTCACCCTCGATCGCTTTCTACCGCGAGAACTTCGACGTCAAACGCGTGGTCCTGCCGCGTGTGCTCGCGGTCGAGGACGTGGCAGCGTTGATCGCGGAGATTGGCATCGAAACCGAGGTGTTCGCCTTCGGCAGCGTCGGCCCGATGTCGGAAGGGCGCTGCTTCCTGTCCTCCTATCTCACGGGCCTGTCCCCGACAAGCGAAGGCGCCTGTGCCCCGGCGAGCCATGTCACCTATCTTAAGAAGGGTGGGCGCGTGTTGTCGACGCTCGGCGAGGTGACGCTCAATTCCTTCGCGCGGGGTGAGCCGGCGGCCTACCCCACGCCCTGCAAGGGTCGATACGTCACGCATGGGCGCGCCTCTTACCTGTTCGAGGAGCCGGTGGCGCTGAATGCCATTAGCATCCTGACGGAACTCAAGGCCGCGGGCGTGACCGCGCTCAAGATCGAAGGGCGGCAACGCAGCCGCGCCTACGTCACGCAGATCGTCGGCACGTTCCGCCAGGCGCTCGACGCACTTGCCCGCGGCGATTCGGCGTCGATGGCGATCGGCCACCTCAAGGCCGAGGCAGAGGGTGGCCGCGAGAGCTTCGGCGCCTACCATAAGGGGTGGCGGTGAGCACCCGCGCGGCCGCGCGGCTGACCCTGGGGCCGCTCCTCTTCCACTGGCCGGCCCACAAGCGCCGCGACTTCTATTACCGCATCGCGGATGAGGCACCGGTCGACACCGTCTACCTCGGCGAAGTCGTCTGCTCGAAGCGCGAGTCGTTGTTTGCGCCGTTCCTCGAGGACGTCGTCGAGAGACTCCACGCCGCCGGCAAAGACACCGTCGTGTCGACGCTGGCACTCGTGACCTCGGAGCGGGAAGTGGCCGCGATTCGCACGCTCGCCGCAAGTGGCGCGTTGCTCGAGGCAAATGACGTCGCCTGCCTCCAGCTCCTCAACGGCGCGCCCCACATCGTCGGTCCGTACATCAACGTCTTCAATGAAGGCGCGCGCGACTTCCTCATCGACCACGGGGCCATCCGCATTGTCGTGCCGGTTGAGATGCCCGCGACCTCGATTCGAATCGTCGCGACGACGGCTGGGCGCGCCGGCATCGAGGTGCAGGTCTTCGGGCGCCAGCCGCTGTCGGTCGCAATGCGCTGCTATCATGCGCGCTCGCACAACCTGACGAAGGATCACTGCCAGCTGGTGTGCGGTCTCGATGCCGACGGGTTGACGGCCACGACGATCGACGGTGTCGAGATCCTGACGATCAACGGCACCCAGACGCTGTCACACGGCTATGGCGTCCTACTCGCCGAACTCGGCTTGCTGCGGGACACCGGGGTCACGCACTTCCGGTTATCGCCACACACCCTCGACATGGTGCGGGTGGCACAGCTCTACCGCGACGTACTTGATGGAAAGCGCAGTTACACCGACGCATTGCAGGCGCTGCGGTCGATGACTGCTGACGTCCCGTTCGTGAATGGCTTCCTGCACGGGCGCGAAGGCCTGCGCTGGGTGTAAAATGCGGGTTTCCCCTTCGGTCACGGCAGCACCACGCGAGTTGGGTTCCGGTGCATCGGCGCACACCCGGTGAGTTGAGTGGTCGCGGACCCGCTTTCCGTCACGCTCGTCAGCGACGGGACATGGTCTGAATCCGAGCATGTGCGCTTAACCACCCCTCACCGTGTCGTCGCTCAACGAGTGTTTGCCCAGCCAAAATCCCTGCAAGCCGCAACCCTTGAAGCGCCGTGGGTCGCCGCCAGGAAGCCCGAACGGATTAGTGGCTACACGGGCTGGCCGCTCGCGCGCTGGCGTCGAGGTGAAAACGTTGAACACACGGCGAGGGTTTGGCGCT
>JADGRP010000001.1 GCA_017880805.1 Burkholderiales bacterium | reverse complement strand
GAAGTTGGAGCCGCGCGCTACCGCGCGCGTCTGGCCGGATCGTCGGCAGCAACCAGCACGCTGCACCGCACCCGCTCGATCAATACCGCGTCGACCGATCCTCTCCACCAGCGCAGCGCGAAGGACTTGCTGCGCGGGTGGCCGAGAATGAGCAGGTCGATGCCGAGCTCGGCGACGAGCTTGGTCAGGACGTCCACCGGTTCACCGACAACAAGATGATCGATCACGGTCAGTCCGTTGTCGGCGAGCAGCGCATGCGCATTCTTGAGGTCGGCTTCCATGTGCTCGCGCTCGTCGGCTAGCGCGACTTCAGGCACATATTCTCCCGCGAGCAGATACGCGGAAGGGTAATGAACGATGCCGGCGAGGTGAACTTCGACCGACGCATCCGGTGCAAAGCGTATCGCTTCGTCCAGCGCCAGGCGCGATTCGGGAGTCCCGTTGTAAGCGACGAGGATCTTGCGGTACATGGCCACCTCCTCAGCGGGTTTCTGAGTGTTGCTAGTGTACTAGCTGCCGGCGAGCGCCGGACGTCCGGCCAGCGCCAGCGCGACGTCCCGCAAGTGGTCCCAGACGTTGCCATGGCCGATGCCCTTTGCCAGCGCGTCCAGACGGGCCAGGCGCGTGAGCAACGGCTGTATTGCCGAAGGGACGACGCGACGGGCCGCACGTTCCATGGCCGCCTGCCGCTTGCCCCAGACCCGCGCGCTCTTGATCGCAACGGCGACCGGCGTCCCGGAGGCCGTCGACGCAAGAACCGCGGCCAGCGCATGCAGGTCTTCACCGAGTTGCCAAAGCAGCAGAGGAACACCTTCACCCTCGTTCTCGAGTGACGCGAGGATGCGGCACGCTCGCGCGGCGTCGCCCGATAACCATGCTTCCGAAAGTTGAAAAACATCGAAACGCGCCACGTCGGCCACGGCATTCTCGACCGCTGCCTGTTCGATTTCTCCCTCCGGCAGAAGCAGTCCGATTTTTTCGATCTCCTGTCGCGCGGCGAGTAGATTGCCCTCGGTGGTGTCGGCGAGAAACTGCAAGGTCTCGGCCGACGCACGCTGCTGCTGGCGCTCGAGACGGGTAGCGATCCAGCGCGGCAAGTCGGCGCGCTCCAGCGGCTGAACTTCGACCGCGACACCGCCTTGCTCGAGCGCAGTGAACCATGCGGAGCCCGACGTTGTCCGGTCGAGTCGCGGCAAGGTGATCAGGATCGTCGTATCCGGCCCGGGATGGGCGGCGCAGTCTTCGAGCACGCGTGCGCCTTCGACCCCCGGCTTGCCGCCCGGGATGCGCAAATCCACAAGCTTTCGGGTCCCGAACAAACCGAGGTTGCGGCTGGCCGCCGAAAACGCGTCCCACTTGAATCCAGGCTCGGCTACCAGCACTTCGCGTTCCTCGCATCCAGCCGCACGAGCGGCGGCGCGGATGGCGTCGCCTGCTTCGATCGCCAGCAGCGGCTCATCGCCGTAGACGACATAGAGCGGCGCCAGACCCTTGGCCAGATGCGCGCTGAGTTGCTCAGGTCGTAGTCGCATCGATACCGTCAGTGATCGCTCAAGCTCAGTTCGCTCAACTGGCTCACGCAGCCGGCTTTTTCGCGGCCTGAAGGCGGCGCACGATCTGCTGCACGGAGTCCGTTTGCATTTCACGCCAAAGTCGCTGCTCTTGCGCTTCCTTTGCCAGCGTCTCGGTGTCGCTATAGGTGTAGCTGCGCCGGACCAGCACCTCCGAGGTCGGCAGCCAATCTTTGCCGTCGTTGTCGTGAACGCGGAACAACACGCGCTTGGACAGGAGGTATTCAGCCACCTTGCCGCCGCCCGACAACGACAGGATCTGCTTGGTATCTTCGACACTGTTCACTTCGAGTATCACATCCGCGCCTGTCGCGGCAGCGACGAGCTTGGCGGAGCTGATGCCCTCGAGAGAACGCTTCAGTTCGGGAGTGATCGGCAGCGCCGGTGCAGAATTGAGGAAAAAGGTGGCGAAGGCGTAATTCGCCTCGCCGCGCAAATGAAATCCACACGCGGCGATCCCGATCGACAAGGTAAGCGCGGCAATGCGTCCGCAGACTCGACCCATGACTATTCGATCTTCGCCCGATGCAGGGATTCCATCGCCTGCAGCTCCTTGCCCGGCTCTAGGTTTTCGCCGCCGGCATAGACGATCCGCGTCGGATAAGCGGAGATTTGCAGCGGCTTGCCGTCAAGGATGTACTGGTGTCGCTGCGCGTTGAGAGGCAGCATCTGCACCGAGCGCCTGGCCTCGCCGGGACGCAGCGAGCCGCTGAGCTCGAGGTTGGGGATCGCCGCCTGATACTTGCCGGAAGCGTCGCGGAATTCCACTCGCACCGCCAGCTTTTCTACTATGCGCTGTCCGCGATTGTTGACGTTGACCACGTACCGAAGCGCTTTGTCGCCGGCCGGGCGCGTTTTTTCGTCCTTGACGACGGTCGCGTCTCGCACGTCGATGACCAACTCCGCGGTTGCGGCTTCCAGCAGCTTCTGGAGGTTGCGCTGTGCGTCGGTGACCTGGGTTTCGTATGTGCGTTGCAATTCGAGCGCGCGCGGCACCGTAATTTTCGCCGCCGCCGCGCCGCCGGCCGCCTGGGCGTCGAGACGCGTGAAAAACCGGTCGAGAAGCTTGCGATCGTCGGGTGTCAGTTTGGTCGCGGCTGCGCTCACAAACTCGCTCCTCGCTTTCGGCTCTGCTGGAATCGGCTTGTCCTTCGGGCCACAAGACACCGCGAGTGCTATCAGGAACGCAGCGCCGACGATCCGATCGAATCGAGTGACAGTCATGATGCGCGCGCTCGTCCTTCCCCGCGCCGTTCTGCTTGGCAGACCCGGGTCATGCCTGCACAGCTTTCATCTGCAGCACGACGTTGACCAGCCGGTTCGGCACGATGATTATCCTGGGCGCCGAATGCTCGTCGCCGGCGCCGCCATTTTCCGTCATCGCTTTTTGCACCGGCGCCGATGCCAGCGCCGCCGCTTCGATGGCGCTCTTGTCGGCGCTGGCGGCGACGGTGAGCTTGCCGCGCAGCTTGCCGTTGATCTGCAGAACGAGCTCGATCTCGTCTTGTGCGAGCGCGGCGGCGTCGACTTTCGGCCACGGCGCATTAACGAGGTCGCCCAGTTTCGCCGCGTAGCCGAGCTCCTCCCATAACGCGTGCGTGATGTGCGGGACGACGGGATTGAGCACGCGCAGCAGCAGGGAAAGCCCCTCGCGGGCGAATTCGGTGGAGGCGCTGGTCGCGTCCGCCGGAGCGGCTTCCAGCGTATTGAGCATCTTCATTCCGGCGGACACCACCGTGTTGTACTGAAGGCGCTGATAATCGAAGTCGGCCTGCTTCAATTGCAGATGCAGCTCGCGCCTGGCGGTGCGCAACTCGGGCGCCGCGTGCGGCCAGTCGATCGGGGTCGGCGAGCGCGCGAGCGCATCGGCGCGCCCGTGAGCGTAAGTCCACAAGCGCCTCAAAAACCGGTAGGCGCCGTCGACGCCGGCATCCGACCATTCCATCGTCTGCTCCGGCGGGCTCGCGAACATCACGAACATGCGCGCGGCGTCGGCGCCGTAGCGATCGATGATCTGCTGCGGATCGACGCCGTTCAACTTCGATTTCGACATGGTGCCGACGCCGCCGTACTCGACCGGCTTGCCATCGGCTTTGAGTCTGGTGCCGGTAACGCGCCCGGCATCGTCGTGCATGACCTCGACATCGTCGGGCACGATGTAGTCGATGCCGCCTTTGGTATTGCGGCGGTAATAGATATGGTTGAGCACCATGCCTTGTGTGAAAAGCCGCGTGAATGGCTCGTCGATGTGCACGAGCCCCATGTCGCGCATTACCTTGGTCCAGAAGCGCGCGTAGAGCAGATGCAGGATCGCGTGCTCGATGCCGCCGATGTACTGATCCATCGGCATCCAGTAATCGTTGCGCGAATCGACCATCGTCGATGCATCCGGCGAGGCGTAGCGCATGTAGTACCACGACGAATCGACGAAAACGTCCATGGTATCGGTCTCGCGCTTCGCCGCCAATCCGCACTTCGGACACGTGCAGTCGACAAAATCCGCGCGCTTCGCGAGCGGGTTGCCGCTGCCGTCAGGAACGCAGTCCTCCGGAAGGATCACGGGCAGGTCCTGCTCGGGCACCGGCACTTCGCCGCAGCTCGCGCAATGAATGATCGGGATCGGCGTGCCCCAGTAACGCTGGCGCGAGATTCCCCAATCGCGAAGCCGGTAGGTCACTCGTTTTTCGCCGAGACCCTTCGCCGCGAGATCGGCGGTGATCGCGTCGACGGCTTGCTGGTACACCATGCCGTCGTATTTGCCGGAGTTGATCAAATGACCCTGGATCTTGTCTTCGTACCATGCTTGCCACGAAGCGGCCGAGAAGGTCTCGTCGTCGATCGCGATCACCTGCTTGATCGGCAAGCCGTGTTTGCTGGCGAACTCGAAATCGCGTTCGTCGTGGGCGGGCACGCCCATGACCGCGCCGTCGCCGTAGCTCATCAGCACGTAATTGCCGACCCATACCTCGAGTGCTTCTCCGGTCAGCGGATGGCTGACGAAAACGCCGGTCGGCAGGCCTTTCTTTTCCATGGTCGCGAAGTTCGCCTCGATGATCGAACTTCGCTTGCATTCCTCGATGAAGGCGGCGAGCTTCGGATCGGACTTCGCGGCGTGCGTGGCCAGTGGATGCTCGGCGGCGACCGCGCAAAAGGTTACGCCCATGATAGTGTCGGCGCGGGTGGTGAACACGTACATGCGGCCGCCGCCGATCGGCTTGCCGTCCTCGCCCCTGACGTCGTGCGGGAACGCAAAGCGCACGCCCTCGCTCCTGCCAATCCAGTTGGCCTGCATGATCTTTACCGGCTCGGGCCAGCCGGGCATCTTGTCGAGATACGCCAGGAGCTCCTCGGCGTAGTCCGTGATGCGCAGGTAGTACATGGGGATCTCGCGCTTTTCGACCGGCGCGCCGGAGCGCCAGCCCTTGCCGTCGATCACCTGCTCGTTGGCGAGCACGGTCTGGTCGACCGGGTCCCAGTTGACGATGCCGCTCTTGCGGTAGGCGATGCCCTTCTCGAGCATCTTCAGAAACAGCCACTGATTCCATCGGTAGTACGCGGGCGTGCAGGTTGCGAACTCGCGTGACCAGTCGATCGCCCAGCCCATCGCCTGGCACTGCCGTTTCATGTGGGCGATGTTTTCGTACGTCCACTTCGCCGGCGCGACGCCGTTTTTCATCGCCGCGTTCTCGGCCGGCAATCCGAATGCGTCCCATCCCATCGGCATCAGCGCGTTCTTGCCGTTCATGCGCAGATACCGGTACATCATGTCGTTGATCGTGTAGTTGCGGACGTGCCCCATATGCAGCTTGCCGGACGGGTAGGGCAGCATCGAGACGCAAAAGAACTTCGGCTCCGGCGACGATTCGGACGCGAGAAACGCTTGGCGCGAGACCCAATGCGCCTGCGCGGCGGCTTCGATATCTGCGGGACGGTACGGTTGCATGCTTCGCGTTGGGCTCGTTCTGGAGACTGGCGATTATACCGGCAGCGCGTCTCCCGACCTCAGCCTCGGTTCGCACTCAGTTCGCACTCAGGTCGCAGCATGTCAGCTTGCAACCAGCGTGACGATCGCGAGCACCGCGAACAATCCGGCGGCAACGATACGCACCGCCTTGAACGGGATTTGGTTTGCCGCCAATTTGCCGACGAGAACCACGGGCACATCGGCGATCAGCATCCCGAGCGTGGTACCCGCGACGACGGCGACGAGGTTGTCGAAGCGCGCGGCCAGCATCACCGTCGCGACTTGTGTCTTGTCCCCGATCTCGGCCAGAAAGAACGCGACGACAGTCACCATGAACGCGCCGAGATGGCTGTACGGGACCGGGACCTCGTCATCGATCTTGTCCGGTTTCAGCGCCCACAGCGCCACTGCCAGGAACGAAAGCGCCAGCAGCCATCGCAGGTACATCGCGGGCACGACCTGCCGCATCCAGCCGCCGGCCAAGCCGGCCAGCGTATGGTTGAACAGCGTCGCCACCACGATGCCGAGAATGATGGGCACAGGCTTGCGCAGGCGCGCGGCGAGCATCAAGGCGAGGAGCTGTGTCTTGTCGCCGATCTCGCCGAGCGCGACGACGACGATCGATACGAGGAAGGCTTCCATGATGCAGGTGTGGTCTTGGAGCCTTTCGTCGGACCGTGCGCGACGTTCGCCATTTGGCGTGGCCGGGGCACCGAGGAAAGGGGATGGAGGCTGCTAGAATTCCAAGTCTACCGGGAATCGCGACCCGGCCGTCACTGTTTGCCCATCGCATAGACGAATACGCCCTTCAAGCCCACACCATGCCGCGCTCGATCAAGCTGACGCCGCTGCTCTTCATGCTTGTCATGATGGCGGCGGGCGTTCGCGTGTCCGACGCCGCGCCGGTTCGCACCGCGCATGTCGAGGCCGAGCTCGTCACTGAGCGGACCGCGCTGATACCAGGGCGCCCGAACACCGTCGCGTTGCGCCTGGTCATGGAGCGCGGGTGGCATACCTACTGGCAGAACCCCGGCGATTCGGGGCTACCCACGACGCTCGCCTGGAAACTTCCTGACGGGCTGCACGCGACACCGATCCAATGGCCCGCGCCGCGCGCGCTGCCGGTGGGCCCCCTGGTCAACTATGGTTACGAGGGCGAAATCCTGCTGCTGAACGACATCGCCGCCGTTCCCGATTTTTTGAGCGGCAAGACCGTCACGCTCGCAGCGCGTGCGGATTGGCTGGTGTGCAAGGAGATCTGTATCCCGGAAGGCGCCGATCTGTCGCTGACCTTGCCTGTGATTGCCGATGCGGCCCAGGTCCAGCGAGATCCGCGCTGGAGCGATGCAATAGCGAAAACCCGGACGAACGTGCCGCAATCGGCCGACGGATGGAACGTGACCGCGACGGGTCGAGGCTCGACGGTCGAGCTGCATTTTGCGCCTGCGGCGGGGCGCGACAGTGCGGCCGACATCGCCGGTTCGCATTTTTTCCCGTACGTGGAAGGACAAATCGAGGCCTCTGGCGCACAGTCGCTGACGCGGCAAGGAGCGGACTGGAGCATGAGCCTGCCGGTGGCGAGCCAGCGCGTTGGGGAATTCAAGCGCGTGGCTGGCGTTCTCGTGTCGACCGATGCGAGCGCGGCGCACGCGCTGGCCATCGACGTGCCATTGGGCGGGACCGTGGTCGCCGGTTCCGCGGCAACAGCCGCAAGCGTGCCGATATTGCAGCTGACGCCGCCGGCATCGAGCGCGGACACTGCGCTGTCGCTCGGTACAGCGATCGTTTTTGCGCTGGTCGGCGGCTTGCTGCTCAACCTGATGCCGTGCGTGTTCCCGGTGCTCTCGCTCAAGGTACTCGGTTTCGCCACGCATCGCGAAAGCGGCGCGGCAATGCGTCATCACGGGCTCGCCTTTGGCGCCGGTGTCGTAGTGTCTTTCTGGTTGCTTGCCGGCGCGCTGATCGCCTTGCGTGCCGCGGGTCAGCAACTGGGGTGGGGGTTCCAGCTCCAATCGCCGGCGACGATCGCCGGCCTCGCGGTGTTGTTTTTCGTGCTGGCGCTGAACCTCTCCGGCGTGTTCGAGGTTCGCCAGTTCGTGCCCTCGTCGCTTGCCACATGGAACGCGAAAAACCCGCTGCTCAACGACGCGCTGTCCGGCGCGCTCGCAGTGGTGGTTGCGTCGCCATGCTCGGCCCCCTTCATGGGTGCCGCGATCGGGTATGCGCTTGCCGGGCCGATGCTGTCGACGTGGATCGTGTTCACCGCGCTGGCGATCGGCATGGCGCTGCCGTATGTATTGCTCGCTTATTTCCCCACCTGGCGGAAAAGACTTCCCAAGCCAGGCGCATGGATGTTGCGGCTCAAGCATCTCCTCGCGTTTCCGCTTTATGCGACGGTGCTTTGGCTTATCTGGGTGCTCGGCGCCCAACTGGACAACGACGCGGTATTGAGGCTCGGTCTCACGCTGCTGCTGATCGCGTTCGGGCTTTGGGCGTGGCAATCGATGCGCACCGGCGGCGCTCGAGGCTGGGGCATCGCGGCCGCGGCGAGCATTGCCGGCGCGCTTGTCGTAGGCTGGCCGGTCGTGGCAACGTCGGCATTGGACGCCGGTGCGAATGTCGCCAAGCGCCCCGCGGTGGGTGACGTGTGGCAGGAATACTCGCCCGCTCGCGTCACGCAACTGGTTGCCGCCGGCCACCCTGTGTTCGTCGATTTCACCGCGGCGTGGTGCGTCACGTGCCAGGTGAACAAGCGGCTGGTACTGAACACCGACGAGGTGCAGGGCGCTTTCACACGTCAGAAGGTCGCGCTGCTGCGGGCCGACTGGACGCGTCGCGATCCGGCGATCGGCGCCGCGCTGGCGGCGCTTGGCCGCGACGGCGTTCCAGTATATGTTTTCTACCGGCCTGGCAAGGAACCGCTGCTCTTGCCCGAGGTCCTAAGAAAGCAGAATATCCTCGATCTCGTCGACACGCCGCAATCTGCGCAGGGCGGCGTCATTTCCTCTAACGGAGGTTGATATGAATACGAAACAGCGCGTCTTCACTTTCGTGAGCGCCTTGACGTTCGCGACGGCGGCTTCCTCACCCGCGCTCGCCGCAGCCGCCGGGCAATCTGCGCCAGACTTCACTCTCACCGACACCCACGGCAAGGCGGTGCACCTCTCCGACTTGCGGGGCAAGTACGTGGTCCTGGAATGGACAAATCCCGATTGTCCGTTCGTGCAGCGGCACTACAACACGCGCAACATGCCCGGGCTGCAGAAAGAGTGGGGAGGCCATGACGTGACGTGGCTGTCGATCGACTCCTCGAACCGCAACAGCAGCGAATTCAAGACCGCCGCGCAACTCGATTCCTGGATGAGCGTGCATGAAGCATCGCAAAAGGCCGTGCTGATCGACAGCGACAGCGCAACGGCGAGACTCTATGCCGCGAAGACGACGCCGCACATGTTCGTGATCGACCCTAACGGACGCATCGTCTACGCGGGCGCCATCGACGATCGTCCCGGCGCGTCGGCGGACGAGACGCGCAAGGCAAAGAACTATGTGCGCATGGCACTCACCACTGCCACCGCTGGCGCCGCCGTCGATCCGGCGAATACCGCGCCGTACGGATGCTCGATCAAGTATTGAAAGCGTTCGTCTCCGGACCGTAAGTACGAATAGTCAGTAAGGCCAGCGGAGTTGTTTCCGCTGGCTTTTTTTTCTTCGTCCGGTATGCTTCGACGATCATCGAAGGAGGCCGGAGGAATGGCGAACGCATTGCGCCAACAGCGGCGCCATCTGCTTTACACGACCGCGCTTGCGTCGTCGTGGCTCTGCTTGTTGAGCGCCTGCGGTCCGCGCGCCGAGCAGCCGTTGCAGGGGTACGTCGAGGGCGAGTATGTTCGCGTCGCCGCGCCGTTTGCCGGCACGTTACAGCAGCTCTCGGTGCTGCGCGGCGGGGAGGTGACGGCGGGCGCGCCTCTGTTCGCGCTCGAGCGCGAGAATGAAATTGCCGGCCGCCGACAGGCAGAGCAGCAACTGCAAGCGGCCAACGCGCGGCTTGCCAACCTCCAGACCGGCAAGCGGCCGCCGGAAGTCGAGACGGTGGCCGAGCAGTTGCGCCAGGCAAATGCGGCGCGCGAGTTGTCGGAGGCGAATTACCGGCGTCAGGAGTCGTTGTTCAAGTCTGGTTTCATCAGCAGCGCTGCGCTCGACGACGTGCGCACGAAGCTGAAAAACGACGACGCGCACGTACAGGAGCTGAAGGCCGCGGTCGAGACAGCCAAGATGCCGGCGAGGCCGGACGAAATTCGCGCCGCGGAAGCGGACGCGGATGCCGCGCGACAGGCGCTGGCACAGGCGGATTGGCGGCTCGCGCAACGCGCCGTCACCGCGCCGGCGAATGGTCACGTCAGCGACACGTATTTCGTGGTTGGCGACTGGGTACCGGCCGGCGCGGTGGTGGCCAATTTGTTGCCTCCGGGCAACATCAAGATACGTTTTTTTGTCGAAGAGCCACAACTCGGCTCGCTGCATCCTGGGCAGACGGTGCGATTCTCGTGCGACGGATGCGGCGATGCGATGAATGCGACCATCAGCTTCATCGCCGATCGCGCGGAATTCACGCCGCCGGTCCTTTACTCCAAGGAAAACCGCGCCAAGCTGGTCTATCTGGTGGAAGCGAAGCCTGAAGCAAGCGTCGCCATCCGGCTTAATCCCGGTCAGCCGCTCGATATTACGTTGCCGAAGAGCTGACGATGGACGCCACGCACTCCGACGTCGTCATCGACGTGCGAGGCTTGAACAAGCATTTCGGCGACAACCACGCGGTCAGGGACCTCGCGTTAACAGTGCGGCGAGGAGAGATCTTCGGCTTCCTCGGTCCCAATGGAAGCGGAAAGACCACGTCGATCCGGATGCTCTGCGGGCTGTTGACGCCGGACAGCGGACAGGGAACCTGCCTCGGCTACGACATTCTTCGCGAGACCAAACAGATCAAGCGCCACGTCGGCTACATGACGCAGCGCTTCTCGTTCTGGGAAGACTTGACCATACGCGAGAACCTGAACTTCATCGCTCGCATGTACGGGATGACCGAGCGCCGGCAACACGTCGACGCGACGCTTGCGCGCCTGGGGCTCACCGGACGCGGCAACCAGCTTGCCGGTACGCTTTCCGGCGGCTGGAAGCAGCGTCTCGCGCTCGCCGCGTGCCTTTTGCACGAGCCCGACTTGCTGTTGCTCGACGAGCCGACCGCCGGCGTCGATCCTAAGGCGCGCCGCGATTTCTGGGACGAGTTGCACGCGCTCGCTGCGCACGGTATCACGGTCCTGGTCAGCACCCACTACATGGACGAAGCGGAACGCTGCCACAAGCTCGGCTACATCCTCAACGGCCGATTGCTGGCGCAGGGCACGGCGAGTGAAGTCATCGCCAGCCAGGCACTGGTCACGTGGTCAGTCGAGGGCGATGCCCTGCCTGCGCTCGCCGCGAAGCTGCGCGCAATGCCCGCGGTCGAGCAGGTCGCGTCGTTCGGCACCGTGCTGCACGTCACCGGCTCGAATCGCGAGCGTCTGAAGGCAGCGTTGGAACCCTTGATGAACGAGCCGGGGCGGCACTGGCGCGAGGTCGAGCCAGGTCTCGAGGATGTGTTCATCCATCTGATGCGCAATGCCGACGAGAAAGCGGAGCTGACGCAATGAACCAGTGGTTCTCGGTTTCGCGCTGGCTCGGCATCGTCGGCAAGGAATTCATTCAACTCAAGCGCGATCGGCTGACCTTCGGGATGATCGTCGGGATTCCGGTAGCGCAATTGGTCCTGTTCGGATTCGCAATCAACTCCGATCCCAAGCACCTGCCTACCGCCGCGCTGATCGCCGACCGGGGAGAATTCTCGCGCAGCATTCTTGCGGGGCTGAAGAACAGCAATTATTTCGACTACATCGGCGAAGCGGCGAACGAGCAGGAAAGCGACCGCTGGCTTGCCACCGGCAAGGTGCAGTTCGTGGTGACGATACCGGCGGACTTTTCATTGCGCTTGGTACGCGGCGAGCGCCCCGCGCTGCTCCTGGAAGCGGACGCGACGGACCCTTCCGCCACCGGCAACGCGATCGCCGCGGTCAATCAGCTCGCGCAAACGGTGCTGGCGCACGATCTGGTCGGCCCGCTGGCTCCGCTTGCCGGAACGCCCGACGCGTTCGAAGTGCGCGTCCATGCGCGCTACAACCCGGAGGCGATCACGCAATACAACATCGTGCCCGGGCTGATGGGAGTCATCCTGACCATGACCATGGTGATGATGACGGGCCTGGCGATCACCCGGGAGCGCGAGCGCGGCACCATGGAGAACCTGCTCGCGACACCGGCCACCGTGATCGAGGTGATGGCCGGCAAGATCATTCCCTACATCCTGATCGGCCTGATTCAGGTAACGATCGTGCTTTCGCTCGCACGGCTGTTGTTCGGCGTGCCGATCCACGGCAGCCTGACGGTGCTCTACCTCGCGGTGCTGCTGTTCATCGCCGCCAACCTGACGCTCGGGCTCACGTTCTCGTCGCTCGCGCGCAACCAGTTGCAGGCGATGCAGATGACGTTCTTCTTCTTCCTGCCCTCGATGCTGCTTTCGGGTTTCATGTTTCCGTTTCGCGGCATGCCGAATTGGGCGCAGGACATCGGTGAAGCATTGCCGCTGACCCATTTTCTGCGCGTGGTTCGCGGTGTGCTGCTCAAGGGCAATGGCTGGACCGAGGTCATTCCCGAAGCGTGGCCGATCGCGCTTTTCGGGCTGGTCGTGACCGCGATCGGGCTGCGGACGTTTCGCAGTACGCTGGATTGAGCCCCGGTTGCTTACTCCGGAATAAACTGCACCAACAGTTTTCCGAAGTCTCCAAAAGTAACGAACAGCGGCGTATCGAGAGGCACGTCGATCACTCCACAATACGATCCCGTAGTGACCACCTGCCCCGCGCTCAACCCGACACCGCGCGACGCGAGGTGGTTTGCGAGCCACAACAGCGGCCGCAACGGATGACCGTCGGGATGCTTGCCGTCGCGCGCGAGCAACGGGCCGTCCGGCGTATTGACGGTGATACGAAATCCCTCCAGTGGCAGCTCCAGTGCGTTGGCCACCACCGGCCCGAGAAACAGGCCCTGGTTTGCGATGCTGTCGGCCAGGAGCTCCGGATAAGTCACCGCCGCAGGGTCGGCGTAGCGAGGCCCGATCAGCTCGAGCACAGTGCGCGTTTCGCGAATCGCCGCACGCACCTCCGCATCGCTGTAGGGTGTGGCGCGCGACGGAAGATCGTGCCCGATGACAAATGCGATCTCGGGCTCGATACGTGCCTTGCCCCCGATCGGCAGAATCGGACAGGGAGACTCCGAAATGATGGCCGACGCGAAAATGGTCGCCGCCGCGATTTCGCGCTCCGGGGTAGGCACCGAGCATTTCCAGCCCCCGATCGTTGCGCCCATCAATTCCCGTACGCGCCTCTGAATCGCCAGCGCATCCGCGACGTTGGCTGGGCGGCAGGCCTCTGGCAGGCGCTCGCCGGGGCGCCGCGCGGTGCGGGCGACGATGAGGTGGCCGGCGGCGGCGTCGCGCATTTCAGCGGTGAATTGGGACATCAGTGCTTCCTCATTTCAGTTTTCGGCGGGGCCACGGTCTTGCCATCCGCTGCAGTGTGACCGGGACCAACCATCGACGCTAAAGCCAACGACAAACCCAGGCAACGGACTCGCCTACAGAATGTACTGCGACAAGTTTTCGTCCTTGACGATGCCGGCGAGGCGATCGTCGACATACGCGGCGTCGATGGTAATAGTCGCGCCCTGCAGCTTCGATGCGTCGAAGGACACGTCGTCGAGGAGCCGTTCCATGACCGTGTAGAGCCTGCGCGCGCCGATATTCTCCTGCCGCTCGTTGACAGCGAACGCGATCTCGGCGAGACGCCGCACGCCCTCGGGCTGAAAATCGATATCGATGCGCTCGGTCGCGAGCAGAGCCTGGTATTGCCGCGTCAGGCAGGCGTCGGTCGCGGTGAGAATCTGCTCGAAGTCGGCCACCGAGAGCGACGCGAGCTCCACGCGGATCGGAAAGCGTCCCTGCAATTCCGGAATCAGGTCCGACGGCTTGGCGAAATGAAACGCGCCGCTGGCGATGAACAGGATGTGATCGGTCTTGATCATGCCGTACTTGGTCGCCACGGTTGTGCCCTCGACCAGAGGCAGCAGGTCGCGCTGCACGCCCTGGCGCGAAACATCCGCGCCGTGCGTGTCCTGCCGGCTGGCGATCTTGTCGATCTCGTCTAAGAACACGATGCCGTTCTGCTCGACGTTGGCCAGCGCCTTGGCCTTGAGGTCGTCGTCGCTGATCAGCTTCGCGGCTTCCTCGTCGATCAGCGCTTTGAGCGCGTCGACCACTTTGAGCTTCTTGACCGTCCGCCGTCCCCCGGACATTTGCTGAAACATGCCCTGGATCTGGCCGGTCAGATCTTCCATGCCGGGCGGCGCGAGTATTTCCATCTGCGGCGGCAGCACGGTGACCTCGACGTCGATTTCCCTGTCGTCGAGCTTGCCCTCGCGAAGCATTTTGCGGAATTTCTGGCGCGTCGCCGAGTCGGTCGGCTGCATGTCGTGAAAATTGACTTCCCGCGCCGGCGGCAGGAGCGCGTCGAGGACGCGTTCCTCCGCGGCCTCCGCGGCGCGGTCGCGGACCTTGCGCGTCTCGGCTTCGCGGGTCTGCTTGATCGCGGTTTCGGCGAGGTCGCGAATGATGGTATCGACGTCGCGTCCGACGTAGCCCACTTCGGTGAACTTGGTCGCTTCGACCTTGATGAATGGAGCATCGGCAAGCTTTGCCAGCCGGCGGGCGATCTCGGTCTTGCCGACGCCGGTCGGGCCGATCATCAGTATGTTTTTCGGCGTGATCTCCTGGCGCAGCGGCTCGGCCACCTGTTGCCGGCGCCAGCGGTTCCTGAGCGCGATGGCCACCGCGCGCTTGGCGGCATGCTGTCCGACAATGTGCTTGTCGAGCTCGTGGACGATTTCGGAAGGCGTCATGAACGACATGGTGGCTCGCGTCGGGCTCGCAAAAGAAACGGCCGTTCGCTAAGGAACGGCCGTCGTATTCTACCGCGCAACGCTTCTCCCATCCCGACCGTTTCCCGCACGCCGGAAGAGCGAGACCGGCGTGCGGCGGCGGGGGGGAGGGAAGAGCCCTAGTCGGGTATGGTTACCGTGTTGTTGGAGAAAGTGATCAGATTGCCCGCCGCCGGGGCCGCGCTGATCGGCGGCACGTTGGCGATGGTGAGCGCGGGCGCTGCGCCAGGCGTTCCTCCGCGCGGCACCGTGCGCACGACTTGCGGCGGCGGCAGCGCGGTGTTGCTCTTCAGTTTCGCGTACATCGCGTCCATCGCCTTCACGAAGTAGTAATGCAGCGGCACGAAACGGCT
>JADGRP010000327.1 GCA_017880805.1 Burkholderiales bacterium | reverse complement strand
CGTCCTTCATGCGATTGATAACTGCGGCTCGTGGACCTGGTAGCTGAGAGAACAGGAAGGTCACCAGATTACATGACCAACCCGCTCGAACCCGGTCGGTGACAAGTTGGGTGTATCCATCCACCAAGTTTGCCTTGGCCTGAGATCCAATCGGGGACCAATATCTTGATGGTTGCCGGCGGCCTCCTGGCTTTCCGGATGATGTTTCGTGCGGCTCGATGATGGGTTGGATATCATCCGCCTGCTGATCATTGTCTGCAGCCAGAGAATTATCCCAATCACTATCGCGAGTTGAAACAGGGGAAATCTCACGATGCTGCGTATTGGCGCCGTAATCAGCCTGATCATCCGCGTGCTCCCAGCAGTGGGTCAGCAACAAAATAATCGCAGGAGTTATAACCGCGACTCTTTTTTTCGGTCCCGAGCACTATTCTCAAGCAAGGCGCGGAAACGACAATCGTGATACAATTGAGTTGTGTCGCGCACCGACAAAAACCACTTCAGGCGAAGTGCTTCCTGGCCCGAAGCACATCTGCGGAGATTAGCCGAAGTCGCACGCGAAATTAAGTGCCGTCGCAATGGGGTCTACCGCTTATCAGATGCTGCAAGAGCGGCCTTCCGCGAGGGGATAGACGCGGCCGAAGCCGGCCACTTTGCTCCAGAGGACGAGATGGACGAATTTTATCGTCTGCATCGCAATCCCTAGAGGTAGGAGACTGCGCGGCTGCCAAGTTCGACCAAGTATGCTATACTGGAGCGTATGACAAAACTGCTCGACGAAGCCATAGCCAAAGTCTCTCAATTGCCTGAGGCGACACAGCTAAGCATCGCCGAGGATCTAATTGCCCGCGTGAAAGACGTTGAGCGTCTTCGGGCCGAGCTGCAAAAGGGGATTGCATGGACGCCTCTAAGAAGTCGTCGAGTGCTCGGAATGCGGGTTGACCGTGCGCCCGCTGGCAGTAATGCTGGATGTGTAGTCCGCGCGCCCGTCCAGCAGACACACAAGCTCGATCAGGCGCGGATGAAATGGCAATTGCAACAGCGTTTGCGCAAAGCTGCCTGCAGCGATCTCTTCCAGGGTCGCGAGGGCGCCGGTCCAACGCCACGTGCCGACCTGGAACAACACGATACGATGGCGCTGCGTCAATGATCTGTTGAGTGCGTTCCGATCGAGATGATGATAGAGCTCATGCGCGAGAAATATCGGGCCGCATCGAGTGTCGGGAAGCGCGTCTCGTAGCGTGCTGTCCGCCATGCGACGGTCCAAATCAGCGATAGCGTGCCGGTACAGCACGATGTGCAACGGCCGGTCCACGTATTCCGCAAATACCACCGTCGTGCCGTAGCCGCCGTTCGACCAGGAGTCGATCACGGGTATCGCGAGGTGCGCGGCAATCTCGCACGGGTCGCGGCCCCATTGCAACGCTGCGCAGTCCGCTTGCGCACGGCCATCCGCGAGTGCGATGTCGGCGAGATGATGCAGATCGTCCGGCGGCAGGCGCGATGCCAAGCGATCCGCGCACAGCATCGAGAAGGCGAGATCGTGAGCGGACGGCGCGATCGGAGCTGCACTCTGCTGCCGCGTAACGGTGCTCGACGCACTCATATACCGCGCGCACCCTGCACGCTGATAAACGCGACCGGCGTTTCTGGTGCCAGGCCTTCGAGCTCGCTGCCGCCGATGGCAAGCGCCTGGTCGAGCGCGGTTACGCCGGACAGATCGACCACGCGGCGACCGGAAATTACGAACATGTCGGGCGTGATGATGCTGTCGCCGTTGTAGATCGTCACCTGCTCCCACAACTGACGCAACTCGGCGAGACCGTTGCCGGCATTTGCACCGACCACGACGCCATCGCTGCGCTGGATACGAATGACGCCTTCGCGATCAACGGCACGAACCGGCGATCGGCGCGACTTGAAGAAGCGCCACTTGCGCTCTTCCACGCTACCCTGGAACACGCGCATCTGATCGGTGGCGGCAACCAGACGCAAGCTCTCAGGCGCGAGGCCCATCGACGTCGCGGCGATGTTGCGCGCTTCGTCTTCGCTCACGTCTTTCAGCAGGTCCTGCGCACGCATTTCGGATGCACCCATCGCCGTCGCGCGCACACGTTGCGTCTGCGCGTCGACCTCGATCGTCACTTCCACGTTTTCCGGCGCGGCGCCAAGCCTCACCACCGCGTCGAACGCTTCCCGCTTGATACGCTGCAGATCTTCCGGGCTCGGGTTGGGAATCACGCGCTCGACGCTTTCGCGAACCAGCGCAAGCGCAACGCCGATGGAGGAAATGACTTCGGCGTCCTGCGAAATCTTGAATGCCAACTTCATGCGATCGGCAACGAATGGAATCAACGCCGCCGCGCCGCCGCCCTCGCCCACCAGCATCGCCTGATCGCGGTCGAGCTTGTATTCCATCAGCAAACTCTCGACCACCGGAATGACTTTGGTCGAAGCCTTTTCCAGTATGCGCCGCGCGACTTCTTCTACCGGTACGCCGAGACGCTCGCTCAACGGCATCATGGCGCGGCGTGCAGCTTCGGCATTGCCGCGAGCATGCCAACCTTCCTTTACCAGACCGAGTACGTTCGCAGCGCAGGTATTGGTGATCGCATAGCGCGTGCCGCTACGCGTGCGAATTGCAACGTAGTCGTCGGGATCGCCGTCTTTCGGACGGAACAGGTCGAGCTGCGGATCTTCGATATCGGCAGGGTCGGCAAACGCCGAATACGGCAGCCCGGCGATGTGTGCGCTGCGCGGTCCGACGTCGGCGATGTCCTTGCCGCTCACGCGTACCATGCTGCCGCCGGCAATGCCGATCACGCGCACATCGAGGGAATTGACGTACGTGTCGTGACCACCCACCCGCGCATATTTCACCGTGGGGCGGCCATTGCGAATCACGCCGATGTTGGTGCTGGTGCCGCCAACTTCGAAGTAGATGCCGTCGGACACTTTCAGGTACATCAGCGCGCCGGCGACGCTTGCGGCTGGCCCCGATAACATCGTCACCGCGGGTCGGCGGCGCATTTCTTGAATGTCCATCACGCCGCCATCGCCGCGCATGATCATCAGCGGCGCGGCAATGCCGGCTTCGCGCACGCTGGCCTCGGTCATGTTCGCGGTGGCGATCATCTTCGGCAGAATGCTTGCGTTGATCACAGCGGTGCGCGTGCGTGTCGTGAGCCCGTAGAGTTTGGTGATCTCGTGGCCGCCGGTGGCAGCCATGCCCAGGCTGGTGGCGACGCGCATGACCATCTCTTCGCCGCTTTGATCGTCGACGCCGAATGCGCTGCTCGCGACTACGACCTCTACGCCTTCGGCGCGCAACTCTTCGAGCACTGCCCGCACCGAGTCTTCCGTTCGATTCTCGGTGGTGATAAAGCGGTGCAGCGGCCGCATGAAGCGTCCTGGCGCAAGCTCGATTTCCTTGATATTGCTCTGGCCCTTTGCCAGCAACGATTCGACGCGGCTCGCCATGCCGATAACGCCGACCGGCGCCACGTCGCCTTCGAGCAATGCGTTGGTCGCCTGCGTCGTGCTGTGTGCGAGGAACACGACGTCGCTCGGATCGGTGCCGGAACGCTGGAGCACGTTGCTGAATACCTCGATCACGCCTTTTGCGACGCCGCGCGGATCGGCGTGCGTCGTCAATACCGAGTACCGCTCGATGACTTCGAACGTACTGTTGTCGATCAGCACGGCTTTGGTGAACGTGCCGCCGACGTCGATGCCGATTCTGCAGGTCTTTCGCTGCGTCATGCTGAGGATGTCCTGTGCTGCCGACTAATCACTACGTCCGCTATCGCGCCGTCACTGACTGCCGCCCAGCATCGCGTAGCAAATGGCGGAATTGATCGCCACCATCAAACATCCGAACGGCAGTGCGGTTTTTAAGAACTGGCCTTGCGGCACTTTGGTGTAGCCGATGGTCCACAAGGTCCACGAGTTGGTCGGGTCGACGCTGCCCTGCATGATGGTCGGCGCGAGCCAGAGCGAATACAGGTACGCGATCGGGATATCGTGATTCGACAAGATAATCGCGAGCAACGCCGCGCCGGTGCCGACCACGACCATGGGACCGCGATAGATGCTCAATATGCCCCCGATCAATCCGAAGAACAGCGCCGCCTGCAGATTTGTATGCGGCAGGATCGGCGCGAAGATCGGCCGCAGCGCCTCTGAAATCTGCGGCATCTGCCCGGCGACGATGATCATCCCGCAGATGGTCCACAGCGCCGCAATGGTTGCGATGTCCGGAAAGGCATCGTAGAAGGTCTTATTGAACAGATTGAGCGCGCCCTGAAAACTGCGGCTGCGCCAAGTCAGGGCGAGCGCCAATACAATGCTGGCCAGGAAGGTCGGGATGATCTGCCACTTCAATCCCATGACCATGATCACCGGAAATATCGGCACGATGTAGGTGTAATAAGGCGTGCGCTTGCGTGCCGGGGGCGCCGCTGCGACATCTACGCTGGCCGTTTTGCGCAGGCCCAGCGAACGCAGGTTCAGATAAATCATCGCCCACGCGCACAGCAGGTAGACCGCCATCCCGATAATCCAGTAAGTGAGCCACGGCGCTTCGTACCTGATCCCGGGAAACAACTTCTCGAATGTGCCGAACTGCACGAGATTCACGAAGCCCCCGGCGCCGACACCCATGGTGAAGGCCGGCGTGGCAACGCGCGCAGGAATGCCCTGGCTCAACATAATCGGCAACGCGATGACGCCGATCGCAATGGCCGCCCCGACACCGTACATCGAGGTGAACAGCAGCGCGGTCACTAGATTGATTACGATTGCGGTCACCAGCGGCCGATCGCCAGTGAGCTCCACGGCCGAACGGATGACGCTCTCGGCGATGCCGGTTTGGATCAAAACCTGCGCAAACCACGCACCGAAGACAATGATGATCACCGCGCTGGCGTACTGGACGGCGCCGCCTTGCAGCACCTTAGCTTGAATATCCTGCAGCCCGATACCGGCGATGATTGCCCAGACGATGGCGAGCAGCAGCAGCATGATGATGGGACTTTGCCCACGCACGATCAGCACGACGACGACGAGAAACACGAGCAGCAATGCGATGCCGGTTACCATGAACTGAGCTCCCCTTTTATCCGGCGTGTTTTGCCACCTGGACAATGCGCGAATGATCAGTCGCGTCGTCGATACCTGCGCTCGCTGACGGGAGCCCCACTCGCGTCGTGCGGTATCGCGGTCGAGCTCGCCGATATCCTCGGCGAGCCGCCGATTCGCTTCTGCGCACGTATGGTTACACGTTGCCGGTGACGGCTAAGAGCTTTGGCGCGCTTACTTCGGGTTGCGTTTGTCTGTGCCGCGGTAGAGCACTTGATTGGATTCGTCGGTCACGCGCTTGTGGAACGCCACTGCTTCCGGGTCCATGTCGGCCTTCGGCACGATTTCCGGATCGAAGTGATGGTAGGTGTCGACGCCGCGGACTAAGGTCGCACAGTCGCGCGGACCGACCGTCTGTTTCACGTAAGTCGGTATGTAGCGGATCGCGTAGCCGATACGGCGTTGATCCGAATCGTTCGGGTCGGACCCATGCACCAGCCGCACATGGTGGAGCGAGAATTCTCCCGGCTGCAGCTCGATGTCCACCGCATCGTCCGTGTTTACTTCTACAGCGACTTCCTGCCCGCGCGTGAGCAGGTTGTTTTCGGCGAACGTATCCTGATGCGGCAACTGATCCTTCAGATGCGATCCCGGAATGACGCGCATCGCGCCGTTCTCGACTTCGCTCACCGACAGCGCAATCCAAGCGGTCACAACGTCGGGATGGCTGAGCCCCCAGTAAGTCGAATCCTGGTGCCACGATACAAAGCTGGGATCGTGCGCGTCCTTGATAAAAAAGCTGCTGCTCCACGCGAGCAGGTTGGGACCGAGAATGTCTTCAACGGCGTCGATGACTTTCGGCAGTCTGATCAGCTCGTTTGCCCAGGTGAACAGCAGATGCGGCTTCGCCCGTAGCGAGCCACGCAATGCGCCGCCGACCGCTGACTCCGATGTTTCCAGGCGTTTTCGATAGGCCAGAGCCTGCTCCGTCGACAGCGCACGCAAGGGAAAGTGGTAACCGTTGCGCTGAAAAGCGTCGACCTGCGCGAGACTGAGAACGTTGTTGTTACGATCTTTGATCTGGTTCGTTTCCGTGGCTGGCTGGGTCATGGCAAGGCATCCTGATCTGTCGGACTTAACTGTAACGAAAGGCGAGACGAATTCGACGTCGTCCCGCCCCGTGCTCACTACTTACTACTACGACGTGTTACCGCTACGGTTAAGGTAGCTGATATCCCTTCTTCCCGGTCTTGATGCGATACAAGCTGTGGCCTGAGGTAACGTAGAGAATATTCGAATCCGCACCGCGCCCGAAGCCGACGTTGGTGGGCAGCTCTTTGCCGGTCGAAATGAACGCCAGCTCTTTGCCCTGCGGCGTCATCGCGATAATCCCTGGACGATGTTCGCAACGGGAGGCGAGCCAGATGTTGCCTTCGCTATCCGCCGTCATGCCGTCCGGGCCGCTGCAAGGCTTGTCGCCCGCGGTGTAATCGATGAGCACACGGCGATTGCTGACCGAGCCATCCTCGCCAAGGTCGTACGCCTGCAGCTGATGATGCCCCTGCAAGGTTTTCTCGCCTTCTTTCAGATTTTGGAATTCGAACCAGCCGTTATCGTTGCCGATCACGAACAACGTTTTCTGATCGGGTGAGACGAGCACGCCGTTGCATTTGCCGCAATCGGTGACTACGCGCGTGACCTTACCGTCGGTATCCAGACGGTAGACCGCGTAGCCGTCCTGGAAGATCGGCTCGTGGCCGAGATAGCGCGGATCGGAGAAATAAACGCGGCCTTTCTCGTCGATGGAGATGTCGTTCAGCGCGTTGTAGGGCTTGCCGTCATACAGGCCGGATAGGATGTAGGTCTTGCCGGTCTTCATGTCGGTCTTGATCAGCATGCGGCCGCCGTAGTCGGCACCGAGCGCCGCCAGCATATTGCCGTCGCGATCGAACTTGAGGCCGTTCGACATGCCGCTCGGGCTGCGGAAAATGCTGAACTCATTGGTCTGCGGGTTGTACTTCCAGATGTTGCCGGCCTGCGCATACTTCTTACTTTCATCTCTGCAGAACTTCGTGAACGTGATGTCGCTGAAGTAGATCATGTCGTCATGACCGGCAGCGACGCCTTCCGTCAACATGCAGCCGCCATCGAACAAGCGTTCGAGTTTGGAGCCCTGCGGAACGAATGCCGCATCGCCGGTGGGTGCGGGAAAACCAGCGTCGGGTGCCGCAAATGCGATCGTGCCGACCGCCATGCCGATGGCGGCAACAGCGTATTTCAACTTGGACGAAATGCTTACCATGCTCTTGTCCTCCTGGTTATAAACAACTTGTACCTGCCGTACGACTTTGCACGAACTTCCAGCCGACAAAACGCCCTACACTTCGATGTTGCATGCCTACCGTCGAGTCGCGCCGCCGGGGTCCGCTCGCGCATACGGGCGACGGGTTGCAAATTACCTTGAATCAAACAAGAATACAGCGGCGCGATTTACTTTATAAGTAAAATCGACTTTCAAATATAAAACCCCCTGCGCTCTTGTCAATGAAATGCCGCCTTCCACGAGCAAACAAAAACCCAAATCCCGGATCGTTTATGCCGCGCCCGCCTTGGAAAAAGGGCTCGATATTCTCGAAATGCTCGCTGCAGAGCCGCATGGATTGAGTCTGCAGGAAATAGCACGGCGGCTTAACCGTTCGCCGAGCGAGCTTTTTCGTATGCTGGATGTTCTGGTGCGCCGCGGCTTTCTGGCGCGTCCTGCGGATGCGAGCTATGCGCTGACCTTGCGTTTGTTCGAGCTCGCGCAGCGCCATCCCCCGGTCGAGCGGCTGCTCAATGCCGCGATTCCGCACATGCACGCGCTGGCGCAGACCACCGGCCAGTCGAATCACTTGTCGGTGCATCATGATGCGCGGCTGGTGGTTTTGGCCCGTGCCGAGCCACCAGAACCGATGAGCGCGCTGGTCCGGCAAGGGGCGCATTTCGCGTTTCAAGACGATCGCGTTTCCGCGCGGACCATCGCCGCTTTCGCGCGGGACGAGCGGTATGCCCTGTATCTCGATGAGCTGCTCGGACCGCGCGTAAATTCCGCTGCGCACCGCCGGCAACTGAAGGCGCGTCTCAATGCCATCAACAAGCGCGGTTACGACGAGGGCCCAAGCGATACGCTGGGCGGCGTCGTCGACATCTGCTTTCCGATCTTCGACCACTTCGGCGTCGCAGCAGCGCTGAACATCGTCTATTTGAAGCAGCGTGATGCGCGAGTCAGCATACCTGCCGCGCGGCGTGCGCTGGCGGAGATCGCCGGCGCGATATCGAAGTCGCTCGGCTGGCTGCCGCAGCGCTAAGATCGGCATCCTCAACGCCGCATCTAATGCAACCAGCAGGATCGACTGCGAGCAGCTTCCCAGCCGCGGGGAAAAACGGCACAAACCAGCCGTTGCCCGTTATTCCCATCAATCGCGATGGCACGGCGGCGCCCAAGAAAACGGCTCGCGTTCAAGGGAACGCAAGCCGTGTAATCTGCGGGCGCATCTTCATACGGTCGGCCGGCACCGTCCAAATTTTCTTGTCGAAGTCGATTTCGAGCCAGCGCATTCCCAAGATTTCCCCGGATCGGGCTGCGGTCAGGATGCAAAGCTCGAGCGCCAGTGCGGAGGTCGCCTCCCGCTTGCGTAGCTTGGCAACGAAGGCGGCGACGTCCCCATAGGGCATCGCGGCGTGATGGCCCCGCGCCAGCTTCAATGGTCGCGGCAACAGGTGATCCAGATGGCCGCGCCACCGGGCCGGATTCTCGCCGTCACGGAAGCCCTTGGCCTTAGCCGCGTCCAGAACCTTCTCAATCCGGCCCCGTACCCGCGAGGCGGTTTCGGCCTTCGTGGTCCAGATCGGCTTCAGGACGGCCAGCACGTCATCGGTGGCGATGGTGTCCACCGGCTTGGCGCGCAAGGGCGCTGCGTAGGTCTCCAGCGTCGATTTCCATTGAGCCTTGTGCTTCTCATTCCGGAAACCGGCGGAAAGCGTCTCCCGGACGTCGTCGGCCATGTCGCCAAAGGTCGGTATGCCACCGTCGCGCTTGCGCTCGTCGATCGGGTTAAGCCCTTGGGCAATCTTCCGCCGCGCGCTAGCGGCCTTCTCGCGGGCGTCGGTTAGGGGGACGCTAGCGGCGCTACCGAGCCCCATCTCCTTCGCCCGGCCACGCCAGGTGAACCGCAGTACCCATTTGCGGGCACCCGTTTCCGAAACAATCAAATAGAGGTTGCCACCGTCGCTGTATTTGCCCGGCTTGGCGGTTTCGACTTTGCGTGCGGTGAGTTTGCTGGCCATTGTCCGTCCCCAAT
>JADGRP010000326.1 GCA_017880805.1 Burkholderiales bacterium | reverse complement strand
TGCTTGCGTATCCGCCCGGCCTCGAATTCATTGCGGCATTTTTCGGCGTTCTGTACGCCGGCTGTGTCGCCGTTCCCGCTTATCCGCCGCGCCGCCGCACGCTCGATCGCTTCGGCGCCATTGCAAGCGACGCGGGCGTGCGCATCGCGCTCAGCACCGCATCATCGATCACCCAGTTCAAAGCGATGACCGACAAGGATGCGGGGATCGAGTGGCTCGCCACCGACGAACTCGCGGGCGCCGCCGCCGATCATTGGATCGAACACGACCCGTCATGTGATTCGCTCGCGATGATCCAGTACACGTCCGGATCCACCAGCCAGCCCAAGGGTGTCGTTTTGAGCCACGCCAACCTCGTCGCAAACGCCCGCGCCATCAGCAAGTCCTTCGAGATCCAGAGCAATTCGGTCGGCGTTACCTGGCTCCCCGCCTACCACGACATGGGGCTCATCGGCGGCGTCCTCGCTCCCGTGTTCTCCGGCATTATCAACATCATCATGGCGCCAGCGAGATTCCTCCAGAATCCCTTTCTCTGGCTCGACGCCATCAGCAATTTCCGCGCAACGATCTCCGGCGGCCCCAACTTCGCCTACGACCTCTGCGTACGCAAGATCGGCGCGGAGCAGCGCGCCACGCTCGACCTCTCCTCCTGGTCCCTCGCATTCTCCGGGGCCGAGGCGGTCCGACCCGACACGCTCGCGCGCTTTACCGAGGCCTTCGCGCCGTGCGGGTTCCGCCGCGAGTCGTTCTATCCGTGTTATGGCCTAGCGGAAGCGACGCTCATCGTCACCGGGCCCAAGTTCGGGGCCGGCGCAACGGTGCGCGCATTCCACAACGACGCTCTGATGCAGAACCGCGTCGAGCCGCTACCCGACAACGCCCCGAACGCCCGCCGCCTCGTCGGATGCGGCGCGCCGGTCAGTTCGCTGGCCGTCGCCATAGTCGACGCAGACACTCTCGCGCCGCTCGTGCCCGACCGAGTCGGCGAGATCTGGGTCGCCGGCGAATCCGTCGGCCAAGGCTACTGGCGCGATCCGAAAAAAACCGCGGCGACATTCCACGCACGCCAAAGCGACACTGGCAAAGGCCCCTTTCTGCGCACTGGCGACCTTGGCTTCGTCCACGACACGCAGCTCTACATCACAGGCAGGGTCGACGACCTGATCATCGTCCGCGGCCTCAACCATCACCCGCAGGACATCGAAACCACCGCGCGTGCATGCCACCCCCTGCTTGAAGCAGGTCTCGGGGCTGCGTTTGCTATCGACGAGGACGGCGCACAACGCCTCGTCCTCGTACACGAGGTAGAGCGCGACGGCAGCGACGACCTGGCCCCGGTGCTGGATGCGGTCCAGGCCGCGGTCCTCGACGAGCATGGCCTAGCGCTCGACGACGTCGTGCTGATCCGTTGCGGCACGATCGCCAAGACATCCAGCGGCAAGGTCCAGCGCCATGCCAGCCGCGCCGCATTTATTGCCGACCATCTCAAACCCCTCGCCGAGCGTCACAGGCATCCCATGCCCCCGTTTCCCGTACCCTCGGTACAATCCGCCGCGCTTGCCGCTGTCTGTCAGCATGCGCTCGCGATGTCGGGTACCGTCCTCGCGGACGTCACGCCCGAAACATCGATCGAAGCACTCGGCCTGGACTCGCTGCAGCGCGTCGAGCTTGTTGCCGCACTCGACAAGAGTTTTGGCCGGCACCTGCCCGACGCCGTTTACAGCCAGGCCGCAACCCTTGGCGAACTCGCCGATGCTGTCCAGAAGCACTTGATCGATCACCCGCAAGCCGACGTCCCCGGGCCCGAAATCCCCGCGGAGAACTATGACGTCGCGCTCTTCCCGGAATACCTCGAACTCAAGCGCCACGAGCGCATGGTCGTGGCCATCACCGAGTGCAACCCGTACTTCCATGTCGACCACGGCGCCGACTCAACGACGTCAGGCGGCGGTGGCCTCGCCAACATCGACGGTCATGCGCTGACGAACTTCTGCGCGTACGACTATGTCAGCATGGCCCACGACCCGATCGTCAGCGCCGCGACAAAGGATGCGATCGATCGATACGGCACCGGCGCGGGCGCAAGCCGCCTCGTCTCCGGCGAAAAGCAGATCCATCGTGAACTCGAGAACGCACTTGCCGAGTTTCTCGGTGCGCCTGCGGCGATCGTCTTCGTCTCGGGGCACGCGACCAACGTAACCACGATCGGGCACATGATGGGTCCGGGCGATCTCATCGTGCACGACATCCTTGCCCACAACTCCATCCTCCAGGGCGCGCGACTTGCCGGCGCGACCAGCCGCGGATTCGCCCACAACGATTGGCGCGCGCTTGACGCGCTCCTTTCGGGCATCCGCCATAGCTTCCGGCGCGTCCTCATCGCCATCGAAGCCGTCTACAGCATGGACGGCGACTACCCGGACCTCGCGCGCTTTGTCGATGTCAAGGCGAAACACCGGGCCATGCTGCTCGTGGACGAGGCGCACTCGCTGGGAACCATGGGCAGAACCGGCCGCGGCATCGGCGAACACGCCAGTATCGACCGCGCCGGCGTCGAACTGTGGATGGGTACGCTTTCCAAATCGCTCGCGAGCTGCGGCGGATACATCGCAGGTTCTACCGAGCTCATCGAATATCTCAAATACACCGCACCCGGTTTTGTCTATAGCGTCGGCATCTCGCCGCCCAATGCGGCCACCGCGCTCGCCGCCCTTACGCTCCTGCAGCGCGAGCCGCAGCGCGTCGCCCGGCTGCATGCGCTGTCGAGTCTCTTTCTCGGACTCGCGCGCGAACGAGGCCTCAACACCGGCCGCGCTGGCGGAACCCCCGTCATCCCCGTCATTGTCGGCAACTCCGTCAAGTGCCTCCTGCTCTCGCGAGCCCTCTTTCGACGCGGCATCCACGTCCAGCCGATCATAAACCCCGCCGTTCCAGATCACGCCGCTCGACTGCGTCTCTTCGTCACGACGAACCACACCGAATCGCAGGTCAGGAGCGCGGTCGACGCGATCGCTGAAGAGCTTGCGAAACTCTAGCGCGACGAGCGCGCTTGCCGCGCCGAATCGAAGCGCCACTCCATGCCAAACGCCGAACACGCCATTGTGGTCGATCAGCTTTGCAAGCGCTATGGAGCGTTCTTGGCAGTCGACGACGTTTCATTCGCGGTAAAGAGCGGCGAAGTCTTCGCATTCCTCGGCCCCAACGGCGCGG
>JADGRP010000325.1 GCA_017880805.1 Burkholderiales bacterium | reverse complement strand
GAGTTCGCGCGCCCCCTCGTAATAGCGGCTGAATGGACCGTCCGGGGAAATCCTCGCCGAGCCGAAGAAGACGATGGTGTCACGCACGTGCTCGCGGCGAAATCTCTGCAGCGGCTCAAGGTACTCCGCGAGGATGCGGAGCGGGCGCGCGTCATCGCTGTCGACAAACTCCTCGTTCTTATAGGCGAGCGGGCGGTGGGTCGCGTTGGGGGGCTTCATCGGGCGATGATACTCCCGCAACAACCTGCTGGACAAACGACGTTCTGCTGCTGACGCTACGACTGTCCGGCCCGGAGGACTGGCGATAGGGTGCTTCGTCCGCCATTTCTCACTTCAGTTGATCTAAATCAAAGGTCCATATCGTGGTGAGAATAATTTGATGACCTCCCGCCGCGGGGCGGAGTTCGATCACATTGGTTTTACAAAAGATGAGCGGTGCCGCCCGGCGTGGCCGGATGATGACCATTACTGCCGCTCAGAACGATCAACACACCGGATGGAGCAGAGAATGAGCGAAAAGAGACGAAAATTCTGGGGCTGGGGCTACGAGGACGATCCCGTGTCCGCCGAGGAACTGGCGTGGTACGAGAAGACCTGGTCGAAACACCTTGGCATCGCCAAATTCGACGTCACGCCGCCGCCGCGTATGGAAGAGATTACGCTGCGCGCGCCGCGTATCGCGATCCCCACCAGCCTTCGCGACATCTGCACTAGCGAAAAGTGGGACCGCCTGTTCCACAGCTACGGTCGTTCGGGCGCCGAAATCGCGCGCGCGATGCTGCGCGAGTTCTCCAATCCACCCGACATCGTCGCCTATCCGCGCAACGAAACCGACATCATCAACGTGCTCGACTGGTGCAACAGCATCGACGCCGCGGCAATCCCGTTCGGCGGCGGCAGCGGCGTGGTGGGCGGCGTTGAGCCGCCGAAGTACGAGCGCTATCGCGGCGCGGTCACTATCAGCCTGCGCAACTTCAACCGGGTGCTCGAGATCGACAAGACCTCGCAGTCGGCACGCATCCAGGCCGGCGTGCTCGGACCGTCGCTTGAAGAGCAGCTCAAGCCGAGCGGGCTCACGCTGCGATTTTTCCTGCAGGCGTGGGAGTTCTCGTCGCTCGGCGGCTGGATCGCGACGCGCGCCGGCGGCCATTACGCAACGCTCTACACGCAGATCGACGACCACGTCGAAAGCCTGCGCGTAGTGACGCCGTCGGGCGTGCTCGAATCGCGACGGCTGCCCGCGTCCGGCGCGGGCCCGAGCCCCGATCGCATGTTTATCGGCTCGGAAGGCACGCTCGGCATCATCACGGAAGCATGGGTACGGCTGCACCGGCGGCCGACATTCCGCGCCGCGACCACCGTGCGCTTCAAGGATTTCTATCAGGCCGCCGACGCGGTGCGCGCGATCTCGCAGGCCGGTCTGTATCCCGCGAACTGCCGCCTGGTCGAAGCCGCGGAAGCAGAGTTCACCGAAGCCGGCGACGGCAAACACGACCTGCTGGTGCTGTCATTCGAATCAGGCGACCATCCGCTCGAGCCGTGGATGAAGCGCGCGCTCGAGCTCTGCGCCGATTACGGCGGCGAATACGATAAGGACGCGCTCAACCAGAAGGACTCGCAGCGCAGCGGTGCGGCCGGCGCGTGGCGCAACAAGTTCCTGCGCGGCCCGTACTTCCGCGAGCATCAGATTGCGCGCGGCGTGATGCGCGACACCGTCGAGACTGCGATCACCTGGGACCGTTTCAAGAATCTCCACGCCAACGTCAAGGAAGCGGGCCTCAGGGCGATCAAGGAGGTCACAGGCCGCAACGGCTCATTCACCTGCCGTTTTACGCACGTCTACCCGGATGGCCCTGCGCCCTACTTTACCTGGCACGCATTCGGCGACAAGGCAAAACTGCCCGAGCAGTTCTTCGCGATCAAGGCGCTGGCATCGGATGCGATGGTGGACAACGGCGGCACGATCACGCACCACCACGCGGTCGGCCGCATCCATCGGCGCTGGTACGACAGGCAGCGGCCGGAGCTGTTCGCGAAGGCGCTGAGCGCGGCGAAGCAGGCGCTCGATCCCAAGTTCATTCTCAATCCCGGGGTCCTGGTGGACCCGAAAGGAGAATAAAGCACATGACCATTCACGCGTCGCACCTTGTCGGCAAGGCCCTGAAACGGCAAGGCCTGGACACCATGTTTTTCCTGATGGGCGGCCCGATGTTCACGGCCGAGAGCGCCTGCGTCGCCGAGGGCATCCGCGCCATCGACGTGCGTCATGAACAAGCTGCCGCCATGATGGCGCACGGCTACGCGAGGATACTCAACCGGCCGGGCGTCTGCATGGCTGCATCCGGACCGGCAGCCCTCAACTTTGGCACTGGGCTTGCAACTTCGCTCCTCGACTGCACACCCGTCATCGCGCTCGGCGGGGCGAGTACGCTGCGTGAATTGGGTATGGGGGCGTTTCAGGAATTCGACCAGGTAGCCGCGCTGCGTCCATGCACCAAGTGGGCCGAGCGCGTGTTTGAGGCACGGCGTATTCCCGAGCTCATTCACAAGGCGTTCACGATCGCAACGTCGGGCAAGCCGGGGCCGGTCTATCTCGATTTGCCGGCGGACGTCCTGCACCAGCAGGTCGAAGCAAGCACGATCGTGTGGCCCGAGTACGACCGCGGCACGCAGCTTGGCTGTGCGACCGGTGATCCGGCCATGGTGGAACGCGCGATTGCGCTGCTCGCTGCCGCCAAGCGGCCAATTGTGCTGTCGGGAAGCGGGGCGAACTGGTCACAAGCGGCTCCTGCGCTGCAGGCCTTCGTCGAGAGAACGGGTATCCCGTTCTACACCACGCCGCAGGGCCGCGGCATCGTTCCGGAGGACCATGAGTACTGCTATTTGACTGCGCGCAATGTTGCTTTCAGAGAGGCCGACCTCGTGCTGATCGTCGGAACCCGCATCAATTGGATCATCGGTCACGCGCAAGCGCCGCGATTCAACGCGCACGCGAAGTTCATCCGGATCGATATCGATCCGATGGAAGTCGCGTCCACGCCACGGCTGGATATCGGTCTCGTCGGCGATGCGAGACGGATAGTGGAGCAACTCAACGCAGCGAACGACGGCCGCGTCCAGGCGCGATTGTTCGGGGCTTGGCGGCGTCAGCTCGCGGAGGCGCACCAGCAGCGTAACCAGGCGCAGGAGCTCAAGTTGAGCACCGACCAGAGGCCGATCCATCCCTTGCGCCTGTGCAAGGAGATCAGGGACTTCATGGACCGCGACGCGATTCTGGTCGTCGACGGACAGGAAATTCTCAATTACGGCCGCCAGTCGATTCCATGCTACGCGCCTGGCCACCGCATTAATTCTGGAACTTTCGGCACGATGGGCGTAGGACTTCCTTACGCCATCGGAGCGAAGGCGGCACGCGTGGACCGGCAGGTGATCTGCCTGCACGGCGACGGTTCGTTCGGCATCAATGCGATGGAGCTCGACACCGCGGTCAGGCATCATCTTCCGGTCCTCACCGTCATCAGCCTGAACGCCGGCTGGATGTCGGATCCGAAGCGTGCGTGGGTAGGCCGCGATCTCGGTTTCACGCGTTACGACAGGATGGCTGAGGCTCTCGGATGTCACGCCGAGTACG
>JADGRP010000067.1 GCA_017880805.1 Burkholderiales bacterium | reverse complement strand
GGCGCCCAAATATTTGTTGATCGTCTTGGCTTTCGCCGGCGACTCGACAATGACGATATTCATGTCATTCCAATGGCTTACGGGAAAAATAAAGGCCGGTTCCGCGAGATTCGCGTCGGCCGTTTCGATCCGAACATGGGTGCAGAGGCGGCCCCTGTCAAATGGACAGATGTGGAAAGGGGGTCCGGTGATCGCGACTTAGTGTCTGAAAGGTTGTGAAATACCTCCTAGAGTTGCACACCAAAAAAGGGTATCCCTCGATAACTCGCGGCATTGGAAGCAAGTTTTTGACCAAAACAGGGGGCCGACGGACGCGCGCAAATCAGGGCAAGGCGCGGCGTTCGCGAACCGATGAGCCAGGCGGGGAGGGCGGCCCGGATGAGGCCGCAGCCTTTATTGCAGAGACCGCCGCCGACCTGGCCAGGCTGGCGCGGCAGCACAAGCTCGACATGCTCGGCTTCCTGCTCGGAATGACGCAACTGGAAGCAGAGGAACACCTGCGGCTTCGCAGCAAGCGTACCCTGTCGTAGCGCGAGGCGCGCCGTCTCTCACACCAGCGACACCAGCCCGCCGCCGTGACGCTCGAGCCGTCCCGCCAGTTCGAGCTCGAGCAGCACGGTGCGCACGACGGCCGGTGAGGCCCCGGCCATCCGGATGAGATCGTCGAGCAGGACAGGGGTTGGTCCGAGCAAACCTGTGATGCGCGCGCGATCGCTCGCATCGGGCTCAGCAGCGAAGGGCTCATCGTCGCCTTCGCGTAACCCGATCGGACGCCCCATGATCGGCTCGACGGCGTCGATGACGTCTGACGCTTGCGTGGTCAGCGTCGCGCCTTGTTTGATGAGATCGTTGGTGCCGGCGGCGCGAGGATCGAGCGGCGAGCCCGGCACCGCGAACACCTCGCGGCCCTGTTCGGCGGCGATCCGCGCGGTGATCAGCGAGCCCGAGCGATGGGCTGCCTCGACCACGACGACGCCGAGCGCCACGCCTGAAATCAGCCGGTTGCGCCGCGGGAAATCCCGCGCGCGCGGCACGTGGCCGAGTGGCATTTCGGAAATCGCAGCTCCGCCGTTACCGATGATCGTTGCCAGCAATTCTTCATGCTCGGGCGGATATATTCTGTCATGACCGCCGGCCAGCACCGCGACGGTGCCGCTTCCGAAACTGGCGCGGTGCGCCGCCTGATCGATGCCGCGCGCCAGGCCTGAAGCAATGACAAAACCGGCTTCCCCGAGATCGCGCGCCAGCGTGCCTGCGAATTTGATTCCGGCGCCGGAGGCGTTGCGCGAGCAGACGATGGCGATGACAGGCCGCGTCAAGACATCAAGTGCGCCGCGCACGCCGAGCAAGGGTGGCGCATCGTCAAGCACGGCGAGCCGCGGCGGATAGCCGGCCTCCTCAGGTGCGACCAGGCTGACGCCGAGCTTTTTGCAGGCTGTGAGTTCGGTGCGCGCATCTTCCTCGCTGTAAATGCGCCCCGGACGATCGGCACCACCGCGCCGCGCCAGATCGGGCAAGCGCTCCAGCGCTGCCTTCGCGCTGCCGAAATGATTGACGAGGGAACGAAAAGTGCGCGGCCCGACATTGTCGGAACGGATCAGCCGCAGCCAGTCGATCCGCTGCGCATCGCTAAGGTGTGTTGTGCCGGGTGTTTTGCTGTCCATGCGGCCCCCGCCCGGCAGCATGGATCAACCTGAGGGCGTGTGGAAGGGGGTTTGAACGTGGGGCCTCGTCACGTCATTCCGGGATGCGCCGTCAGGCGCAGACCTCGGATGTGCAATTGCACATCGGGGAATCCTTGGATTCCGGGTTCGCTCGCTTCGCGCGCGCCCCGGAATGACCAATCATCGGCTTGCCCCATCCCCACGCGCTCCGTAAAAGCTGTCGGTCGCCTCAAGGGGAACCACGCCCATGATCTCGCTCGCCGAACTTCAGCGCCGTATCGATTCCGGCGATCTTTCGGCTGATGCGGCGATCACACAGTCATGTGAGGCGATCGGCGCGCATGACAAAACCATCGGCGCCTTCGTCTGTCGCGCCAAAAACGCACGCGCGGCGAGCACAGGTCCGCTGCGCGGCATCGCGGTCGGCATCAAGGACATCATCGATACATCGGATTTTCCGACTGAAATGGGCTCGTCGATCTACAGGGGATGGCAACCGCGCGCGGATGCGCCTGTTGTGATGATGTTGAAGCGGGCGGGCGCGACCATTATCGGCAAGACCACGACCACGGCCTTCGCGGCGAACGATCCGACGGCGACGCTCAATCCGCGCAATCACAATCATACGCCGGGCGGATCGTCGTCGGGCTCGGCCGCGGCGGTCGCGGCCGGAATGATTCCGCTGGCGCTGGGAACGCAAACCGGCGGTTCGGTGATCCGGCCGGCCTCGTTCTGCGGCGTGGCCGCCATAAAACCGTCGTTCCGGCTGCTGCCGACGGTCGGGGTAAAATGCTTTTCGTGGACGCTGGACACGGTCGGGCTGTTCGCCGCCGGCATTAACGACCTGGCGCACGGGCTTTCGGCGATCACCGACCGGTCCGAACTGTTGCCTGATAGCGCGATAACGACGCCGCGCATCGGTGTGGTGACACAGGATTTCGCGGGCGCGCCGGAGACCGCAAGCGCCGAGGCGCTGCGGATAGCCGGCGTCGCGGCCGAACGCGCCGGCGCCTCCGTCCGCGCGCTGGCCATGCCGGAAATTCTCGCAGAGGCGTGGCTGATACATGAGACCGTGCAGCAATACGAGGCGCATCGGGCGCTGGCCTGGGAATACCGGACGCAATACGACGCGATGCCGCCGCTGCTGCGCGCCAGGCTCGACCAAAGCAGGGGAATCCCGGCTGCGGACTACGACGCGGCGCGCGGGATCGCGAACCGGGCCCGCAAGGCGCTGGCAAAACTATTCGACGATGTCGACGTGTTGCTGACGTTCGCAGCACCCGGCGCCGCGCCAAAGGGACTGGCCTCGACCGGCGACACGCGTTTCAACAAGCTGTGGACGCTGATGGGCGTGCCCTGTGTCAACATTCCCGCGTTCG
>JADGRP010000324.1 GCA_017880805.1 Burkholderiales bacterium | reverse complement strand
GGATACGGCGCCGAAGCGATCCATCCCTACCTGGCGCTGCAAACGGTCGAGCACCTGCAGGAATGGCTTCCGCAATTGAAGCCCGTCGACTCGGCGAAGCACTTCGTGAAGGCGATCTGCAAAGGGCTCTACAAGGTGATGTCGAAGATGGGCATCTCGACGTACCAGTCGTACTGCGGCGCGCAGATCTTCGAAGCGGTGGGTCTTTCCAGTTCGCTGGTCGACAAATATTTCACCGGCACGGCAAGCAACATTCAGGGCATCGGCTTGTTCGAGGTCGCCGACGAAGCGTTTCGCATGCATCAGCTCGCCTTCGGCGACGACCCTGTGTTGCGTGACGCGCTCGATGCCGGCGGCGAATACCAGTATCGGTCGCGCGGCGAAGAGCACATGTGGACGCCGGAGTCGATCGCCAAGCTGCAGCACGCCGCGCGCTCCAACAACCATTCGACCTACCGCGACTACGCCAAGCTGATCAACGACCAGACCCGCCGGATGATGACGCTGCGGGGAATGTTCGAGTTCAAGCTCGCGCCGGACCCGGTCCCGATCGACGAAGTCGAGCCCGCGTCGGAGATCGTCAAGCGCTTCGCTACCGGCGCGATGAGCCTCGGCTCCATCTCGACCGAGGCGCACACCACCCTCGCAGTGGCGATGAATCGCATCGGGGGCAAATCCAACACCGGCGAAGGCGGCGAGGACGCGCGGCGTTATCCCTTGATCGCTAAAGGCGAGACGCTCAAGTCCCGCATCGACAGCGTCGTTGTCGACGTGCCGCTGCGCGAGGGCGATTCCCTGCGCTCGAAGATCAAACAGGTAGCTTCGGCGCGGTTCGGCGTCACCGCGGAGTACCTGGTCAACGCCGATCAGTTGCAGATCAAGATGGCGCAAGGCGCCAAGCCGGGCGAAGGCGGGCAGCTTCCCGGGCACAAGGTGTCCGAATACATCGCGCAGCTGCGGTTTTCGGTTCCGGGCGTCGGGCTGATCTCGCCGCCGCCGCATCACGACATCTACTCGATCGAAGATCTGGCGCAGCTGATCCATGACTTGAAGAACGCGAATCCGCAGGCGTCGATCAGTGTCAAGCTGGTCTCCGAAGTAGGCGTGGGAACGGTTGCGGCGGGCGTCGCCAAGGCCAAGTCGGATCATGTCACCATTGCCGGCCATGACGGCGGGACAGGAGCGTCTCCCGAGTCGTCGATCAAGCATGCGGGAACGCCATGGGAGCTGGGCCTTGCGGAAACGCAGCAGACCCTGGTGCTGAATCGGCTTCGCGGCCGCATCGCGGTTCAGGTCGATGGCCAGATGAAGACCGGACGCGATGTCGCGGTCGGAGCCTTGCTCGGCGCCGATGAGTTCGGATTCGCGACTGCTCCGCTGGTGGCCGAAGGCTGCATCATGATGCGCAAGTGCCATCTCAATACCTGCCCGGTGGGCATCGCGACACAAGACCCGGAGCTGCGAAAGAAATTCGATGGATCGCCGGAGTACGTCGTCAACTATTTCTTTTTCGTCGCCGAAGAAGTGCGCGAGATCATGGCCAAGCTCGGGATCCGGCGCTTCAACGATTTGATCGGACGCTCCGACCTGCTCGACATGCGCGAGGGCATCGAGCATTGGAAGGCGCGAGGACTCGACTTCGCGCGCATTTTCTACCAGCCGAAGGTGCCCGCGGAAGTCGCGCGATTCCACTGCGAGCAGCAGGACCACGGGCTCACGCACGCGCTCGATCATCAGCTCATCGCGGAGGCAAGGGTCGCGATCGAGGAACGCCAGCCGGTGCGTCTGGAGCACCGCATCCGTAATGCCAATCGCTCGGTGGGCGCAATGCTCTCCGGCGTCGTCGCCAAACGCTACGGTCATCAGGGTCTGCCCGATGACACGCTGCACGTTGCGTTCAGCGGGACGGCAGGTCAGAGCTTCGGCGCATTTCTCGCCCGCGGCATCACTTTCGAGCTTCAGGGAGCGACCAACGATTACGTGGGCAAAGGATTGTCCGGCGGCCGCATCGTGGTGTATCCCGACCCCGAATCGCCGGCGCGGCCGGAGGATAATATCGTGATCGGCAACACCGTGATGTACGGGGCGATCGAAGGTGAGGCGTACTTCCGTGGCGTCGCCGGCGAGCGCTTTTGCGTACGCAACTCCGGTGCGACGGCGGTCGTCGAAGGCGCCGGAGACCATTGCTGCGAATACATGACCGGCGGGACCGTGGTGGTTCTCGGCCGAACCGGGCGCAATTTCGCCGCGGGAATGAGCGGCGGTGTCGCGTTTGTCTACGACGACGACGGCACGTTCGCGCGGCGGTGCAATCTTTCGATGGTGTCGCTCGAGCCGGTGCTCGAGGACGTCGATCAGGCGAAATTGGAACGAGAGCTTGCGGCGGCAGGAAAGGGCCGGCTGCGCCACGCCGGAGCTGCAGACGCGACGCTGCTGCGTGAATTGATCGAGCGGCATTTGCGCTTTACCGGGAGCACGCGCGCACTTTCGCTCCTCGACGATTGGGACACGATACGCGGCAAGTTCGTCAAGGTGTTCCCGAACGAATACAAGCGCGCGCTCGGCGAATTGCACGAAAGGCAAGCCGCAGGGCTGCCAGCGGTGTCGGTCAAGCAGCGCGAGGTCGCATGAAAATGCGCGCAAGCTTGTTTCCCCGGTGTCGCAATGCATTCGGCCGGCAATCGCTGGACGCGAAGAGCCCGTAATGGGCAAGGCCACCGGTTTCCTCGAGCTGGCACGCGTTGCCGAGATTGCCCTTCCGGTGGAGGAGCGCGTCAGGAGCTATCGGGAGTTCATCCTTACGCTGAAGGACGACGAGGCCGCGGCGCAGGCCGCGCGCTGCATGGATTGCGGCATTCCATTTTGCCAGTCAGGCTGCCCGATCAACAACATCATTCCGGACTGGAACGATCTGGTCTATCGGCATCAGTGGCGTCACGCGCTCGACGTTCTGCATTCGACCAACAATTTTCCAGAATTCACCGGACGCGTCTGCCCCGCGCCCTGTGAGGCGGCCTGCACGCTGAATATCAATGACGATCCGGTCGGCATCAAGTCGATTGAGCATTTCATCATCGACAAGGGCTGGGAAGAAGGCTGGGTCGTTCCCGTGCCTCCCGCCACGAAGACCGGCAAGCGGGTGGCTGTCATCGGATCGGGGCCCGCGGGAATGGCGTGCGCGCAGCAGCTTGCACGAGCCGGTCACGACGTCGTGCTGTTCGAAAAGAACGACCGCATCGGCGGCTTGTTGCGCTACGGTATTCCTGACTTCAAAATGGGAAAGCACCATATCGATCGGCGTGTGCGGCAAATGGAGGTCGAAGGCGTCGAGTTTCGCGTCAACCGGCACGTAGGCGAATCCGGCGCCAACGGTGTCGACGCGCGCGAGTTGGTCGCCGAGTACGACGCGGTGGTTCTCTCGGCGGGGTCGGAGCATCCTCGCGATCTCGACGTGCCCGGGCGCGAGCTCGACGGCGTTCATTTTGCGATGGACTTCCTGCCTCTTCAGAACCGACGCGTGGCCGGCGATTCGAACGTCCCGCCGCTCACCGCGTCGGGTAAGCACGTTGTCGTCATCGGCGGCGGCGATACCGGATCCGACTGCGTCGGCACCTCGAATCGTCAGGGAGCGCTGTCGGTCACCCAGTTCGAGCTGCTGCCGCAGCCGCCCGAGCACGAATACAAGCCGCTGGTGTGGCCCTACTGGCCGATGAAGCTTCGGACCTCGTCGTCGCACGAAGAAGGATGCGAGCGGGACTGGGCTGTGCAGACCAAGGCGTTCAAAGGCAAAGGCGGAAAAGTGACGAGGCTGGTCGCGAGCCGCGTCGAATTCAGGGACGGCAAGCTGCACGACGTGCCGAATACCGAATTCGTGCTCGAGGCCGATCTCGTTTTGTTCGCCATGGGCTACATGCACCCGGTGCACGGCGGAATGCTGGACGCGCTC
>JADGRP010000323.1 GCA_017880805.1 Burkholderiales bacterium | reverse complement strand
GGCGGACGGCAAAGGTGGCCACGTCTTCGCCACCACAATGGACGAACACAACCGCAACGTCGCTCGTTGGCGCGCCGCGAATGCATTGAAAGAGTCGCCGCGGTGAGTGCTGGTGCCGGGTGCAGGATTTGAACCCGCGACCTTCGGTTTACAAAACCGCTGCACTACCACTGTGCTAACCCGGCGCTGGCGTTCCTATCGCCGGAAACGGCCCCCATTTCAACCGTCTTTCATCCGATAAAGCCACGCTTGCGGATCTCAGCCACCACCACTTCCGCCAATTCCTCGGGTTGCGTTCCCAGCGTGCGCAGGTGGATTTCCGGGTTTTCGGGCGGCTCGTAGGGTGCGTCGATCCCCGTGAAGTTGCGGATTTGTCCCGCGTCGGCCCGCGCATAGAGCCCTTTCGGGTCGCGCCGGCGACATTCGTCGATCGGCGTATCGACATAAATCTCCAGGAACTCATCCTCGGTCACCCGTTCGCGCGCCAGCATGCGCTCGGTGCGGTACGGCGAGATAAATGACACCAGCACGATCAACCCGGCCTCCACGAACAACCGGCTAATCTCGGCAACCCGGCGGATGTTCTCCACCCGGTCCGCCTCGGAGAAACCGAGGTCACGGTTCAGCCCATGGCGAACATTGTCGCCATCGAGGATGATCGTGTGATGCCCAAGCGCATGCAGGCGGCGTTCCACCAGATTGGCGACGGTGGATTTTCCTGCGCCCGACAGACCCGTAAACCACAGCACGGCCGGACGCTGGCCTTTCAGCGCTGCCCGGGCTGCCTTGTCGATGTCCTGGCGATGCCAGTGGAGGTCGCTGCTGGCGGCATCACCCGCGACGATCATGCCCGCGCCGACCGTATCACGGCTGACTCGGTCGATCAGGATGAAGCCGCCGAGGGCGGGCTTCTCGCGATACGGCACGAAAGGCAGCGGCGCGGACAGCGACAGGCTGACCGTGCCGATTTCGTTGAACTTCAGCTCCTCGCTCTGTTGGTCCTCCAGCGTGTCCACATCGAGCGCATGCTGGATGCGGCTGACGGTGGCGACCCGCAGTGCTGGACCACTTGCAAGCAGATAAGATCGACCGCGAAACAGCGCCGTCTCGCCAAACCAGGCAATCTCGGCGATGACCCGGTCTGCCGTCGCCGGCAGTGGCGTCGCGGCAAGAATGTCGCCCCGCGAAACGTCGATCTCCTCGTCCAGAACGAGTGTGATCGGCGTGCCCGGCCTCGCTACGGACAGATCTCCGTCCATGGTGACGATGCGCGCGACGGTGGTACTGACACGCGAAGTCACATTCGTAACACGCATTCCTGGGGTCACACTCCCGGATGCCACAGTGCCGGCAAAGCCACGGAAGTCCGACGTCGTACGATTGACGTATTGCACCGGCAGTCGAAATGCCGCGTCCTCCGCCGTTGGACGCCCATCGGCCTCCTCGAGCGCAGCAAGCAAACTCGGGCCGCGATACCATGCCATCCGTGGGCTGCGTGCAATGACATTGTCGCCGGCGACGGCACAGACCGGAATCGCTGTCACGGCGATGCCACCCAGGCGCACTGCGAACGCCGCGAAGGCATCGGCGATAGCGCTGAACACAGACCGGTCGTAGCCCACCAGATCCATCTTGTTTACCGCGAGCAGCACCTGGCGGATGCCGAGCATCGAGGCAATGGCAGCATGTCGGCGGGTTTGCTGCAGCAGGCCCTTGCGCGCGTCCACCAGCAGTATGGCGACGTCGGCTGTGGATGCCCCGGTGACCATGTTGCGCGTGTACTGCTCGTGCCCGGGAGTATCGGCCAGGATGAACCGGCGCGCACCGCTTTCAAAGTAGCGGTACGCCACATCGATGGTGATGCCCTGTTCGCGCTCGGCGGACAGCCCATCCACCAGCAGGGCGTAATCGATGCCACCCTGCACGGTGCCCCAGCGGCGGCTATCGCGTTCCAGGGCAACTTGGACATCATCAGGGATACGCCCGCACTCGAACAACAATCTACCGATCAGCGTCGATTTTCCGTCGTCAACACTACCGCAGGCCAGTACGCGCAAAATGCTGTCGGCCATCAGAAATAACCCTCGCGCTTCTTCTTCTCCATCGAGGCTTCCTGATCATTGTCGATCAGCCTACCTGCTCGCTCCGAAACTCGCGTTGTCGCCATCTCGGCGACGATTTCGCGGATCGTTGCGGCAGGCGAGTCGACTGCGGCGCTGAGCGGATAGCAGCCAAGCGAACGAAACCGCACCACGCGATCCTCGGCTTTTTCGCCCTCGCGGAAGCGGAAGCGGTCGTCGTCGACGACGATGATCTGGCCGTCGCGTACCACCGTCGGGCGAGGGGCCGCGAAGTAGAGCGGCACGACCGGAATTTTCTCGGACTCGACGTACGACCAGACATCCGCCTCGGTCCAATTGGACAGCGGAAACACCCGCAGCGTCTCTCCTGCGGCAAGTTGGCCATTGTAAATGTTCCATAATTCTGGCCGCTGCCGCTTTGGGTCCCAACTGTGGCCGCGACCACGCAAACTGAACACGCGCTCTTTTGCCCTTGAGCGCTCCTCGTCGCGCCGGGCGCCGCCGATGGCGGCATCGTAGCCGCCCTCGTCAAGAGCCTGTTTCAGCGCGTCGGTCTTCATAATCTGATTGTACAGCACGCTATCGTGATCAAACGGATTGATATTGCGACGAATTCCCTCGGGATTCGTGTAGATCCGCAAATCAAGCCCAAGCCGCTCCGCCGTCGCGTTGCGGAACGCTATCATGTCGCGGAACTTCCACAGCGTGTCGATGTGCAGCACCGGAAACGGGATCGGCGAGGGATAGAATGCACGCCGGGCGAGATGCAGCAGAACAGAACTATCCTTGCCGATGGAATAGAGCATGACCGGCCGGCGCGCCTGACCAGCCACCTCGCGTAGAATATGGATGCTCTCTGCCTCGAGCGTGCGCAAATGCGGCGCGAGCGTCCGTGCAGGCAGGGCAGCAGTCGGAGAGGAAATCATGATCGAAGCTCCGGCCGGCCGGTCCGCGTGCTCCGCGGGCGGCTGTGGAAATGGGTGATTGTACTCGGAGTCGCCATACGGCGATCGGTTAATCCGGCACGCCGTGCAATTCGGGGTATCGTCTCCATGCGACAGTGTCCGACAGCGTGCTGACGATCTGGCGTTGTTGGTCGGTGGTCAACTGGCGGCGCCATTTGTTCAGGCTATCCATACTGTTCTTGTAGACCTGATAGTAGCTATCGGGGAGATTGGAAGTTGTGCTGACCCGGAGAAAACGTTCGGTCTGCTCGTTCCAGTCAAGGCCAGAAAATGCGAAGAGCGATCGGGTCACTGCATACGGGTCATAGACGAGGTCGCGATAGCGAATAACTGCGGCGTTCGGATAATCTTGCAGATCCTCCAGTGCCTTTTCATTTAGCAACGCCCAATGCCAAGCATACTGCTCCACCGGATTTAGACGCTCGAATAGAGCGCGAGTCAGGCCATATCGCCTTGCGTGCGGCGTATCAAGGCAATCAGTGAGCATGACTGCCGCATCGAACTTGCCGAGCGAGACGCCTCTGAGCATCGAGGCAACCTGGCCGAATGGGTCACGCAGGATCAGCACAATACGCATCCCCGGACGCGCCATCGCGAATAAGTTTGCACGCCCCCGTGAAAGGATGGATTTGATCACAACCGTCAGGCCGTCGACCCGTTGAGGATCGATGACATCAGGTGCCAGAATCCGTCGCATGCGGCGCACATCTCCGCTGGCCTTATGGGTGATCCGCAGGCCCATGATCATCGACATGTAGGCCATGTGCATCGGCAGCGAGCGGAACGTCTTGCGGAAGATCGGAAGCGTCCCCGAGGATTTCAGAAAACGGCCACGCACCAGTGCATCGAGATATGCAGCGGCCTCATCCACGTAGGCGGCCACCTCTTCGTCGGCCACAACACGCGGAAAGTGCTCATTTGGGATCAGCGTGTCGGGTTCATGCCGATACAGAACTGTCGGGCAGCTATCGAAAATCTTGCCAAGCCACGTTGTTCCCGAACGCGGGGCGCCGATGACGAAAACAGTTCTTTCAGGTTTGACGGTCGAAATATCCATACCCGCGTAGGCTACCCTCTTCGGGCCGCGCGATAGGAGAACCCACCTGCGGTTGCGGGTTTATAAGGACCTGCATTGCTGACGGGCAAGGTGGAGTGCACATCCCGTGATACGCGACGGAAGAGTCCACCGCCCGACTCTCAGCCGAAAGCACGTCAGATAATTTCCGAAACGAATTCGTCTAACTATCTAAAACATATATATTTTGTTTCCTTCAATCGTCTCTCTTCCGCAATGCAAAGGAGCTGCGCGCAATGAACGGTAACATCATTTTCGAGACATCTTGATCACCCGCCGTTGGCGGTTACAACTCGTGACATTTTCCCGAAAAGTGTCTTCCGATCGATGATCACGCCCGTTGGCATTCGACGTGATTTGGCATGCACCTGCATACGATCGTCGGCAGATCGGCGACCCAAGGGGTATGGCTGTCGACCTGACGGACACCCCGCTCCGGTCGCGAGCACGCCTACGGTCGTATGGCGGCTGCGAGTGCTGTCAGAAATAGTGGTGACCATTCGTGCTTCGCCCCCGTCAACGCAATCCGTGTGCAAAGCCGCCTGCGGCGCGAACCAACGCCACGATCGCGGCATCCGGGTCCACGGCCAGGTTTTACCCAGGAACGGTTTGGCGATCACCACATCGCCGGTGCGCGCCGCAATGCCACCGGTATCACGCCTCTCCAAAATGCCGATCGCCGTGACCTCCAGATAGCATGTAGGCAGACGTCGCGGCAGTGATGTGTGTTGCCGAAGACGTCAACCGCGATCGCCTCGCGCGGCTGTGCTGGGAACTTCGATCGGTCGATCGAAAGCCTTTTGGCTCGCCCGTCCAGCGAGAACAATCGAAAGGCCAAAAGTCGCGTACACCGCGCGCGCCGCGTGACGTTAGGTCGCGACGTCGTGGGCAGAGATATGCACAGCCTAACCGAAGTTGAAATCAATCGCGGTGGTTGTCGCAAGCGTGGCGTTGCGCGTTAAGAAGTCGTTAAGAAATTCGTGCAACCCCGCCGTAAAAATCGTTTCCATCGTCGCGGTAGTCAAAGTCGTGTGAATGGCATTGGCTATCGCCAAACTTGCCAACCCCGATCCAGTAAGTTTTGTAAGGAAAGTCAGAACCTCCATTGTGCAGTCCGAGCAAAATCGAAGACTACGCGGCATTTCTTGGCAGAGCACAACGAACTC
>JADGRP010000066.1 GCA_017880805.1 Burkholderiales bacterium | reverse complement strand
GACGCATTTGACAAGCAGAATCCCGATATGAAAGTGACCGTGCTGCCTAGCATCGGCACCAGCGGCGCTATCAAGGCAGTCCCTAAAGGCGCCCTCGACATCGGATTGAGTTCGCGGCCGCTGACGGGCGCATGCGCCAGGTTGATGATGGTGGACACCAGCGCCAGTCCCTCCTAGGTGGCCGTCATGTCGATCACGAACGAGCGGTCGATCTTCAACGTCTCGACGGGCAGTTTGGACAGGTAGCCCAGCGACGAGAAGCCGGTGCCGAATTCGTCGATGGCGATGTGAACGCCCATGGCGCGGATCGCCTGCAGGCTGGCGATGGTGCCAGCATTCGCTTCTTTACCGTGGCCGTATGTACGGTAGGCCACATTAGTCGCCGTCGCGCTCAGTTCGGATAGCCCGAGTGCCGCGCAATGAGAATTGCATGGCGACCTGTCATTGAAGATGGATGCGCGTGTGGCGGGGTGCCGCGGAGGGCCTGTCAGCGATCCTCGGCCCGGAGCCGCTCGAATTTCTGCAGCGATCGTATTCGCGTGGGTTTGGGCTGGTCGGGAAAATTGGACGCCCAAGCGGTGTAGGAAACTTCACCGACGTACAGGTCGCCGCGCGAATCGACCGCGATACCGTGCGGCGATATGAACTGTCCCGGTCCCGTGCCCGCCGCCGGTGTCGTCGTGATCCGGGCCAGAAGTTTGCCCTCGTTGGACAGGATGCTCAGACGCGGACCGAGGTTGGGCGCGCCGCGATTGAACTCGTAATAGGGCCCGATCTCGCCTACGTAACAGACGGGGCATTTCCCCGGCGGCATATACATGCCACTGGGACGGTGCAGGTCATGCCACTGCGTTTCAAATCGCCCATTGCCATCGAAAACCTGGATGCGGTGATTCTCCCGATCGGCGACGTAGACCCATCCATCTTCGTCGCACGAAATGTTGTGCGGCAGATTGAACTGTCCGGGCGCGGAACCGGGCTCACCCCACGATTTGATCCGTTTGCCATCCTGCGTGTACTTGTGGATGCGGGCGTTCCCGTATCCGTCCGACACATAGATCTCGTTGTTCGGCGACAGCGCCGTATGCGTGCAACGCCGGAATGGCTCTCCGCTCATGAAGGGAGCTGCATCTCCCGGAATTCCGATCGTGAGCAGGACCTTTCCGTCGAGCGTGCACTTGCGGACCGTATGGTTGCCCTCGTCCGTCAGATAGATCGCGTCGTCCGGTCCCATGTGAATTCCATGGGCGCGCTTGAACACGCCATCTCCCCACGAGCGCAGGACATTGCCATCGCTATCGAACACGACCATCGGGTGGTCGCCTCGATGGAACGCGTAGACGCGATCGTTGCGATCGACACCGACCGCGGCGACGTCGCCGAGCAGCCACTCTTCCGGCCACTTGGCCCAGCCCTCGAGAAGACTATAGGTGTAGTCCCCGCTGCCGAAGATCGCGGTCATGCCTTTTCCTCCAGGACCTACACGAACAATTTGTAGTGTGCCACCAGCTCGCGCGTCAGGTCGACGAGAACCTTGAGGCCAGGACCGAATTCGCTGATCTGATAACAGATGGACACGCGGTGCGCCGGCACCTTCGGTAAAACGCGGACGAGCTTCACCGAGCGCTTGGCGAGCTCCGCCTGCATGACGCGCACCGGCACAATGCCCATCGCCGTTCCATGCAGCACCGTCAGCATGGTGGCCGAAATGCTGTTGCACGTGCTCACGCGCGCGGGTCGCGCTCCCGCGTCGGCGAACCATTGCGCGACAGTGGCATGCAAACGCGCGGGCGGCGGCGGAACGATCAGATGATATTGCCGCAGGTCGGACGGCGAGAGCACGCGGCGCGGAAGTTCGAACGTTGTGCTGGTGAACCACCCGAACTCGTTCTTGCCCAGCGGCTCCTGCCGCACGTGCTCCGCGACGCTGGGCTCGGACACGACCGCGATGTCGAGTTCCTGGGCGTCGAGCATTCGGCTGACGACGCCGGTATCGCCGACGGACACCGAGGTCCGGATCGCGGGATAGCGCTGCTCGAGCCGGCGCAGAAGCTCCGGCAGGCAGACAAGCGCGAAGCTCTCGTTGATGCCGAGTCGCAGCATGCCCTTGAGCGGGTCGCGAGTGCGGAAGCGCTCGACCATTTCGCCGGCCGCGCCGAGTACGCGGTCGGCGTACTCCACCAGCGCGTGGCCTTCGGCGGTCAGGCTCACGCGCGGGCCGCGGCGCACGAAGAGCGGTGTTTGCAGCACGCCCTCCAGCTCGCGAATGCGCTGCGACACGCTCGGTTGGCTTAAGTGCAGGTCACGCGCAGCCGCGTGGAAGCTCCCGAGACGGACGATGCGCTCGAAGGCGCGAAGCTGGCTCAAGGTGACATTCATGGCGACGTTCATGATAGGCGCCTTCTATCATTGCGCGTCAAAAAAAACAACTTTTCTGAATCATTGCCAACTGCTAAGGTGGCCCATCCGCCGGGAATCAAAAAAAAACCGCGCGTCTACGCGACGCGGCAGCGCCCCGGTCTAACCTGCGACGTCGCGAGTCGAAGCGGGGCGAGGGGGAGATTGATGCCGTCCAACGCCGCGACGCTTGCGGCTCCGATGTACGAGCGCGATTCTGCTCAGCTCCCGCAGCCAGTGCCTGCGTGGCTCGACCTGCTCGATCGCGCCATCATCGTCGTGCTCAACGTTGCGCTCGTGGCGGAAGTCGTCCTCGTGTTCGCCAACACGATGGTGCGCACGTTCTTCAACTCCTCTTCGCTGATGGGCGTCGACGAGGCCTCTCCCCTCTTCCTGATCACGCTCGCATTCATGGGTGGCGCCATCGCCTACGGCCGCGGACAATTCATCGCGATTACGATCCTCGCCGATCGCGCGCCGCGCGCATGGAACGAGGCCTTCAAGGCATTCTCTGAGTGGATCGTGATCATCGTGTCGCTGCTCATCGGCGGCTATTCGATCCCGCTCATCGTCTCCAACGGCGAGGAAAGGACGATCATCCTTGGCATCGGCTACCTGTGGATGACGCTCCCAATCACCGCCGGCTGCGCGCTGTTCGTCCTGCGCGCGGGCTACACGCTGTTGCAACGTCCCTGGCGCGCCGTCACCGGGGCGAGCATTGCCGTCTGGTCGGCGGTGGTGCTGCTCCTCACCGCGGGACCGTTCCTGTCCACGCATGCGCAAGTGCTTTACGTGGTCCTCACGGCGATGTTCGTCTTGCTGATCGCGCTGGGGGTGCCCGTCGGTTTCGTGCTGGCCACCATCGGCATCGTCTGCGTCAAAGCAACGGGATCGGGTGACCTGATCGGCGTGGTCATGAACGCCCAGCGCGGCGCGGGCGGCTTCATCTTCCTCGCGCTGCCGTTCTTCATCCTGGCGGGATTCATCATGGATCGCGCCGACGTCGGCGCGCGCATCGTCGAATTCGTCGCATCGCTGATCGGCCACGTGCGCGGCGGCCTCCTGCAAGTCATGATCGTCGGCGTCTACATTTCATCGTGCATTTCGGGATCGAAAGCGGCGGACATGGCGATGATCGGCCTGCCGATGAACCGAAAGCTCGAAGAGCACGGATATGAACCCGAGGAACGCGCTGCGATCCTGGCTGCGTCGGCGGCGATGGCCGAGTCAGTGCCGCCCAGCATCGCACTCATCCTGCTCGGGTCGGCCACCGCGATGTCGACCGGCGCCCTGTTCATCGCCGGCGTCCTTCCCGCCGCGACGATCGGGCTGATGCTCATGATCACGGTTCGCGTACGCGCGACGTTCGCGCAATGGAAACCGAAGCCGCGGGCGCCCCGGAAGGAAGTGATGCGCACCGGGCGCCGCGCGATCCTTCCCTTGATGATTCCGGTCATTCTCATCGGCGGCATTATCGGCGGCGCGGGCACACCCACCGAGGTTTCGACCTTCGCGGTCATCTACAGCCTCGCGCTGGGTCTCGTGGACCGCAAGATCAATTTCCGCGGCTTCTGGACCTGCCTCACGAATGCTTCGGTGCTCAACGGCATGATTTTCTATACCGTGAGCGCAGCGACCATCTTCTCCTGGGCGCTGACGCTCGAGGGCGTCACGACCGCGATCGCGGCGACGATCGCCGGGTTTGGACACGCGGCGTTCCTGCCCGCGGTGATCGCCATCACGATACTGATGGGCACGATGCTGGAGAGCTTCGTGACCATCATCATCCTGGCGCCGCTGCTGCTGCCGGTCGCGCTGCAGCTCGGCATCGATCCGCTGCAGTACGGAATCGTCATGACGGAGGCCTTTGGAATCGGCATTATCCTGCCGCCGATCGGTATCGCGCTGTACGTCGCATGCGCGATCAGCGGTGCGCAGGTTGAACGTGCAAGCAAGCCGCTGCTTTGGTACCTGCCTGTGCTGCTCGCCGGACTGGTCCTGGTGATGCTCGTGCCGGGCATCACTACCGTTCTGCCGAAGTGGCTCAACTTCAAGTATTAGCATTCATCAAGTGAGGAGACGCGCAATGAATACGCCAAAATCGTTGGATCGTCCTGCCGGACCGAACGGTAATATGACGCGCAGGGATGTACTGCGCGTAGCCGGCGCCGCCGCCATTGCGGCGTCCTGCTCGACGTTGCTGTCCACGCCGGTGCGCGCACAAGCGGATGCCAAGCGCATTCGGTTCGCGCACCCGGCACCGACCGCGCACGGGTGGCACCTGTGGGCCGAGCAATTCAAGAAATCCATCGAAGGCAAAACCGGCGGGAAGATCCAGGTTCAGATCTTTCCAAACGCGCAGATGGGCAACGAGCGTGACACGGCGCAGGCGGTACGCATCGGATCGCTCGAAATGGGCGCGATTGGCGTCGGGCTGATGAATTGGGTCCCGGAGATGTCGATCACCGATGCGCCGTTCTTGTGGAAAACGCGCGCCCAGTGCTGGAACGCCATCAGCGGCGCGTTTGGCGACGAGCTGCGCAAGCGCTCGCTCGACAAGGGCTTCGTGCTAACGGGCTGGACCGACTTGGGCTTTCGCAGCATGACCAACAACAAGCACCCGATCAATTCGGCCAAGGATATGCAGGACCTCAAGATGCGGGTCCCGAATTCCAAAGCGTATATCGCGATGATGCAGGCAACCGGCGCCTCGACCGTGGCGGTCGACCTCTCCGAGTTGTATCTGGCGTTGCGGCAAGGCGTGGCGGATGGACAGGACACACCACCGTCCGTGGTCAAGTCCAACAAGTACTACGAGGTGCAGAAGTACATCTCCAAGACCGACCATAACCTGACCATGGCTTACACGGTCACCAACCCGAAATTCTTCGACGCCTTGACGCCCGACGAGAAGAGCGCGTTCCTGGCCGCGTGCACCGACGCCAACAGCTTTCTTCGCCAATACACGACGAAGGATGAGGCGGAAGCTTATGACTTTCTCAAGGGACAGGGGATGCAGGTGAATTTGAGCGTGGACGTCGAATCGTTTCGCGTCGCGTGCGCGCCGGTCATCGAGAAAAACCCGGACCTCTTTCTGCCGGAGCTCGTGAAGATAGCGCGGAGCACTCCCGCATGACGCGCGACGTGGCTGCCCCGGCGCACACCGGAATCGCGATGAGCCCAAAAAACTTCGTCAAGGATGCGGCGGCGAACGGCCAGCGTATCCGCGGCGTCCATCTCACTTTCGCGGCGCCGGCGGTGATCGAGGTGCTGGCCGCCGCCAATTTGCAGTTCGTCTATCTCGACGGCGAGCACGGATGCTTCGACTGGCGGGACATCGAAGCGACCTGCATCACCGCCGAGCGGCACAATCTGACCCCGATCGCGCGTATCCCCGACTTGTCGAGCGCAACGATCACACGATTCCTCGACCGCGGCATGCGCGGACTCGTCCTGCCTCACGTCGAATCCGTCGACGACGCCCGGAGCGCGATCGATGCTGCGTATTTCGCGCCGTTGGGCAGCCGTTCATTCGGAGCCGGCCGCCCGGAGTATGGCCAGCGGATCGGTAGCCGTCCGGCCTACATGGAAGCGTGCAATGCCGCCCTCTCGGTGTGCATCATGATCGAGAGCCAGCGTGGTCTCGACGTCGCGAGCCAGGTCGCGGCGCTGCCAGGTGTCGACTATCTCAGCTTCGGGATGCTCGACCTCGCGCAATCGCTCGGCCACCCGGGCGATCCGGCGCACGCCGACGTGAAGACCGCCGTCGGCGTTTGCATCGATGGCATCCATCGCGCGGGCAAGCGCGTGCGCGAGGACTTCATGAACTTTGTCTGGATTAACGACGTCCTGATCGCGGGTGCGCGCCAGCTGCTCGATGCGGCAGCGCCGGAATCGCGCAAAGGCCCACCTCAGGACATATCTCAGGGGCGTCACGATGGCCGCGTCGGGGGGCAGCGCAAATGATTGAACAGGACGTGATCGTCAACACCAAGTACGGGCGCCAGCCGGCGTTTGCGGCATGCCCCGATGCGCCTGGCCAGTTTCCGGCGATCATCCTGTACATGGATGCGCCGGGATTTCGCGAGGAGCTGCGCATCATGGGCAAGCGCATCGCGAAGCACGGTTACTTCTGCCTCGTCCCGGACCTGTACTACCGCCTTGGCACGCTGCGCTTCGACGTTCCACGGCGTAACGATGCGATGTCGGTGGTTATCCGCGGCGCGATGAAGAGCCTCTCCAATGCCACAGTGGCCGAAGACACCGCCGGGATGATCGCCTTCCTCGACGGCCAGGACAAGGTCAAGCCGGGCTCGCTTGGTTGCGTCGGGCACTGCATGAGCGGCCCGTTCGCGCTCACGGCGGCGGCGCGCTTCCCGCGCATGCAGGCAGCCGCTGCGTTATACGGTGTCGACATGGTCACCGAGCAGCCGGACTCGCCCCATCGTGCGCTCGATCGCATCAAGGGGGAACTCTACATAGGATTCGCGGAAATCGATCCCGCTGTTCCGGCCAACGTTTTCCCCGACCTGGAAAACGCATTGAAAGCGGCGGGGACCAAGCACCGCATGGAAACCTTCAAAGGCGTCCATCACGGGTTCTGCTTTTCCGGGCGGCCCGACTACGATCCAATCGCTGCCGAGGAAAGCTGGGCCCGTATCTTCAATCTCTGGGACCGCAACCTGAAATAAGGCCCCCGCAAGGAAGCACATGCCCTTCTTGCCAATCTCCAACGGTCAGATCCATTACGAAGTGTCCGGTAGCGGCTATCCGCTGCTGCTGTTCGCGCCGGGTTTCTTAAGCTCGCGCATCGAACGCTGGCGCACCAATCCCGCCCGACCGGGCGTGCCTCAGGATTGGCTGGATCCGATCGCGGCGCTGTCTGACCATTTTCGCGTTATTGCACTTGACGTACGCAACGCGGGCGAGTCCCGAGCGGGACTCACTGCGACCGACGATTGGACCACGTACACGCGCGATCATCTCGCACTCCTCGACCACTTGAAGGTCGAGCGCTGTCACATGATGGGTGCGTGCATCGGAGTGTCGTTCGCACTGGCGCTCGCACAGGAAAGGCCGAACCTGGTGTCGGCCTTGGTGCTGCAGAACCCGATCGGCCTTTCGGCAACCAATCGCGCGGCGCTCGATGGGGAGTTTTCCAAGTGGGCCGGTGAAATACGCCATCGGCCAGGCATCGATTCCAAGCTGATGTCCGGCTTTCACCAGCGCATGTTCGGCGGAGACTTCATCTTCAGCGTCTCCCGCGAATTCGTGCGCACCTGCGCCCTTCCGATGCTGCTGATGCCGGGGGATGACGTCGTTCATCCCGCCGAAGTGTCGGCCGACCTCGCCCGCGCACCCAACGTTCAGGTCCTTGCGCCGTGGAAAGGCCTCGCGCGGCGGGAGACGTCGATGCGACGCATCCGCGAATTCCTGCTTGCCAACGAACCGGTTTCCGACGGGGCTTCGCGATGACGCGTATCGCCGTCCTCGACGATTGGCAGGACGCGGCGCGGTCCAGCGCCGATTGGTCGCCACTCATGGCGCGCGCTGACGTCCATTTCTTTCGATTGCCATTCGCGAGCGAAGACGATGCCGCACGCGCGCTGGCCGATTTCGAAATCGTCCTTGCCACGCGTGAACGAACGCCGTTTCCGAGCTCGCTCGTGACCAAGCTGCGGCGACTGAAGATGTTCGGCCTCACCGGAGCACGCGCGGCCTTGATCGACATTGCCGGCATGATCGAGCGCGGCATTACCGTTTGCTACACCGGCGGCGGACCCTCCGTGCAGAGCACCGCGGAGCTGGCGCTGGCACTGATGCTCGCTGCGACCCGCCGCATCCCGCAAAGCGATGCGGCCGTGCGGGCGGGCCAATTCCAGCTCGGGACGCAAGGCGGGTTCATCCTCGCCGGCAAGACGATCGGGCTCTTAGGCCTCGGCCGGATCGGTGCGCAAATGTCCGGCTACTGCAATGCGCTCGGCATGCGGGTGCTTGCCTGGAGCCAGAACCTCACCGACGAGAGAGCGCTCGCGGCCGGCGCGTCGCGCGTTTCCAAGGACGAATTGCTCGCAACGTCCGACGTCGTGAGCCTGCACCTCGTCATTTCCGAGCGAACGCGTGGAATGCTCGGCGTTGCCGAGCTTGCGCGGATGAAGCGCGGCGCCATACTGGTCAATACATCGCGCGGCCCGCTCGTGGACGAAGCGGCACTCATCGAGGCCGTGCAGTCGGGACGCTTGTTTGCCGCGTTGGACGTCTATCGCCGCGAGCCGCTGCCCGCGGATCATCCGCTGATCCGATGCGCGAACACGGTGCTGACGCCGCACCTCGGCTATAGCGTGGTCGAGGTTTACGCCGAATATTACCAACATAGCGTCGAGAACGCCCTTGCGTTCCTGGATGGCAAACCGGTGCGCGTACTCGAGCGCCCCGCGCATTGAACGATCCGATGCCTGCCGCTTCCCTCGAAGATTGGTTCGCGATCCACAACCTGTTCGTGCGCTATGCGACAGCGCTCGATGCATGCGACGTGGACTCTGTGGTGGCGTGTTTCGAGCCCGACGGCTGGCTCGACAGCCCCGTACTCGGTCGCTTCGACGGAAGCGAGGGTATCCGCGAGTTTGCGATGCGGACTGTGAGGCTAAAGCAGGAACAAGGGGTGCAGTTTCGCCACGTTGTTTCCAATCTGCGCGCGGAAGTCGAAGGCGCGCGCGCACGGGCGTGGTGCTACCTGCTCGACTTCCTGACCCGCGACGGCAGGACCGAGCTGCTCTCGCCGGGCGAATACGCGTGTGAGCTGAG
>JADGRP010000065.1 GCA_017880805.1 Burkholderiales bacterium | reverse complement strand
GAACCCGTCCGCCGACCAGATCGGTCGTCGCCTGACCGCTGCCGCGATAGGGAATGTGGTTCATTTTCATTCCCGTCATCGATGCGAGTAGCGCCGCGAAAAGGTGCTGGCCGCTGCCGTTGCCTGACGACGCATAGTCGACCTGGCCCGGGCGTGCCTTCACGTACGCGATGAATTCCTGAAGGGTATTGACCGGAAGCGAGGGGTTGACCACCAGCACGCCTGGCTCGCGGCCTATCAGCGACACCGGAGCGAAGTCTTCGACCGGATCGAACGAAAGCTGCGGATACAAGCTCGCGCTGATCGCGTTGGTCTGCGATGCAAGCAGCAGGGTATAGCCGTCGGGCGCCGACTTGGCGACGATCTCGGAGCCGATGGTCGCGCCCGCGCCGGGCTTGTTGTCCACGATCACACCTTGACCGAGGCGCTTCGAGAGCTCTTCGGCAATCAGGCGCATCGGCCCGTCGACCGCGCCTCCTGGCGAGAAAGGAACGATGACGCGTATGGGCCGGCTTGGGTAGCTCTGCGCGTGCGCAGAGGTGGCCGCAACCACAGCAGCGACGGCCAGGCCGAGGAAAAGCGCGGGCCCTTTCCAGCAACGAGCTCGCACGAACGAGAAATCGACACCCATCCGACTGCGCACTCCGCATTATCCACGATCTGGCGCACAAGCTATCCCGTGATCGCGGGCGTGACGTTCCGCCGTTTCCTTGCCGGAATGCTCCACCGCATTCAGGGGATGGAGCCGGGCTCGCGCAAAAAAACGCGGTTCCGACCAGACGTCCGGAACCGCGCTTGCACTGTCAGGCTGCAGAGTTTCGGGGCTGCGGTGATCGCGACCCCGTCGCCTTCCTATTCCTCCAGCAATAGGAGTTCGTGCGCCTTCGGTATGAGTGCCGAACCCGGCACCAGCACTTTCGCCAAGCCGGTATTGAAAGCCGCCGGCGCATCTTCCGGCAACATATAGCGGCGTCCAACCATATCATTGATCGCGAAAAGCAGCGTGAAATAATAGCCGGTAAAGCTGCCGTATCGCTCCTGCACCGAGAGTCGCGGGTCGCCCGTTGCGGTCCGGGCATCCTTGGTCTGCGCGAACGGGACGGACTGTCCGGAGCCTTCGCAGCCATCGTTGGCCCAGGCGCCGGAACGCAACGACCAACCGGCGTATGTCGCAAGCGGCACGGTGACGTCGGGCAGCCTGATGCCGGCGATATCGTTGCCGTCGGCATCGGTCTTGGGAACGAAGCTTGGATAGATCGGACCGATCGCCGCGTTGTTCTCGAGCGGCACAAGCGCCGTCGGCGGATTATTGTCCTTGATGCCCTGAGCGAACCTCGGGCCCCAATTGAGCAGATAACGCGTCGACTTCAAACCCGTGTAGGTGACACCAGGGATGTTGGGAAAGCCCTGTCCGCTTTGCGGCAGCGGCGGCACCAGCGTTCCGTCCGACAATTTCGGTACCTGGCTCGGCGGCGGCGCAATGCCCTGGTCCGCCCACTGATCCAACGCGATGAACAACGCGCGCTGAATCGGTGCCGAGTTCAGCGGGTTGCCGAACTGCTGGCAAAGACCCTTGGAACTGGCATTGCCGGCACCGCCGTGCTGATGGCTCGAAACGAGGTAGTTGCGCGTCTTGGGGTGATCCGGCAAGTCGACCGTGCCCGTGGGGTCGGTGTGCCCCAGCGACCCGGCCTTGACCCAGTATTCGTTGGCCGAATAGATCTCCATCCCAAACGGGCAGGTATTGGTGGCCGCGCACCGATCGTATCGGCCGGCGGTCTTGCCGCTGATGGGATCGGTCATCGACGCCTGCGCAAAGGGGAAGTTGGCCTCGGCGTACAAATGGTCCTGGCGATTGCGCTCGGTGCGTCCCGGTTGCGAGAAACGATAGTTCATGTCGATGCCGTCGAAGGCCGCGACCCATTGCATCAGGCCGTCGAAGACAAGCTTGTTCTTCTCGTCCCCATTGAAACCGAGGTTCACGAAATCGTTGAGCATGCGTCCCGGCTGCGACGAGATCTCGGTGTAGATGCGGGTGATATCGCCGGCCATCGGGTTCGGTGTGCCAACGTCATCGGCTAGCCCATAGCGCATGAACGAGTTGAAGTCGCGGATCGCGGCGAATCCGACACCGTTGACGGTCGGATCCTTCGCCGTGTACGTGAACTCGTAGACGTCGTTGGCAGTGAACGATGTTCCCGCGGGCAGCAGGCTGATCGACGTTCCTGCAGCGTTATAAGCCCAGCCTGTTGTCGGCACTACCACCGGGGCATCGTCAAGGTGAACGCGGTGGGTGAGCGTGGCCTTGGTCTGGTCGGTCGTTGCGGCCGCATAGTTGAGCGCGTACGACGCGCCGGGACTCACGATGTACTCGTACGCGGGACCGGTGATCGACGAGCCGTCCGCATTGTGTGCCACCGGCAGCGCGATCGTCGAAACGAAGCCCGAGTTGTCCGTGCCGGCGGCGAAGTCCCAGCCGGTCCACATCGTGGTGTAGCCGCGCGCCCAGAGGAACGATTGCGCCAGCATGGTGCCGTCCGTGATGAGCGCGGGATCGTTGGTATTGCCCGAAGTCCGGTTCAAGGTGTTGTAAGTCTTTCCGCCACGATTCGGCGGCTCGTACATCGCTTTGTGCGCACCCTTGGACAAATCGGTGGGCTTCAAAATGTAGAAGTCGGCGGAGTATTCGACATTGCCGGCCGCGTTACGCGGGGCAAGCGCAATGTCGGCGATCACTGAATTGTGCCCGTCGGTCGGGCTCAATTCACCGAAATATTTGCCGTAGATCTTTTCGTACGTTCCGATGCCGGCAAAGGAGAAGCCGCCAAACGCAGTCGTTCGCGTAAGGATTTGAATTTTGGTGAGACGGGCGTCCGCGTCTGGCGCAACGAGCATCGATGCGGTTGCGCCGAACGCGCACGCCACGCCGAGGCTGACAAGACTCCGGCGAAAGCCGCTCGGCGTATCGGTGTGAATTTGACGCATTTTCTTGCTGTTCATGAATCTTCCTCCTCCAGGTGAGCTCATTCCGACTCGCGACGGCCGCTTCAGCCGCGACGTGCCGGCTAATTGATACGCAGTGACACTTCAGTGTGATACGTCGCCGAGACTTGGCGTCGCGAATACGGTGGTTGCAATCCAAGCGCCAGTGCCGTTGCGGCACGGTTTGCCAATTCCATCGTCTCTCCTCCTGCTAGGCAGTGGGCCCGAAACCGGGGCGCAACTACCGCCGCTCATTTGTGCCCTTGCTGATCCGATCAACGCTCTGCGGCGCCATTTTCGGACATGCGGGTCGTGGTATTTGGTATGTAATATTGCGCCAATGAAATTCGCCAGCCGATATTGTTTGAATATGCATGCCATACGTTTTTGATATATCGTGTCGCCGATGGAGCTAAGACATCTGCGCTACTTTGTCGCCGTCGCGGAGCTGGGCAGCGTGTCGCGCGCGGCCGAAAAGCTATTCATCGCACAGCCTCCCCTTTCCACGCAGATCAAACAGTTGGAAGATGAAGTTGGTGTAAAGCTTCTCGTACGCTACTCGCGCGGCGTGCGCTTGACCGATGCAGGCTCGGCGTTTTTGGCCGAGGCGAAGGATTTGCTCGCCCGCTCCGAGCGCGCCAAACGCTTGGCGCGGCACAGCAATTCCGCGATGGGCGGCGTCGTCCGGATCGGTTACGTGCCGTCTGCTGGCCACACCGCCCTTCCGCGTATCCTTCGGCAGGTTCGCCAAATTCGTCCCGATGCCGAAATCGACGTTTGCGAATTGATCACCCCTCAGCAGGTGCAGGCGCTTTGCACCGGGGAAATCGATGTCGGACTGGCCCGGGCGCCGATCAATTCCGGACGCGTCGTGGTGGTCGCGCAGCTCGACGATCCATTTTGTCTTGCCGTTCCATCGGGGCATGCGCTGTCGGGCAGAGGCCCGATCGATTTGCGGGCGGCGGCGGACTGCGCGTTCATCAGTTCCGCACGCCAGCGGGCTCCCGCCTATTTCGACCAGGCGCTGGGACTCTGCAGCGATGCCGGGTTCAGTCCGGTGCTGCGCTACGAAGCCAGCACGCTGTACGGTGTGCTCGATCTTGTCGGCGCGGGCCTGGGCGTGGCGATCGTGCCGGCGTCCGCGGTGATGCTCGAGGCGCGAGGATTCTCTCTGCGATTGCTCGAGCACCCGACGCGCGGGGGCTCGCTGGCATTCGTGCAGTTGCGAGGCGATCCCAATCCGCTCATTACGATGCTGGGCAAGCTTGCGACTTCGGTTTTCGCCGATCTGAAAAAAGACGTTACCCTGGCGCTGAACGGCGGTACCTGAGATGAGTGCGATGTCTTTCCCGCCAGATCTCGTTCGCGATGTCGCGCGGCGACGAACGTTTGCGATCATCTCGCACCCTGATGCGGGCAAGACGACGCTGACCGAAAAGCTGCTGCTCTTCGGCGGGGCGATCCAGATGGCCGGCACGGTAAAGGCGCGCAAGAGCTCGCGCCACGCGACGTCGGACTGGATGGAGATCGAGAAGCAGCGCGGGATTTCGGTCACGAGCTCGGTCATGCAATTCGCGTATGCCGGCCACACCATCAATCTTCTCGACACACCGGGGCATGAGGATTTTTCCGAGGACACCTATCGGGTGCTGACGGCGGTCGACGCGGCGGTGATGGTGATTGATGCCGCCAAGGGCGTCGAAGCGCAGACGATCAAGCTGCTGGAAGTATGCCGGCTGCGCGCGACGCCGATCATAACGTTCGTGAACAAGATGGATCGTGAAGTCCGGGAGCCGGTGGCGCTGCTCGAGGAAATCGAGTCGGTGCTGAACATCGACTGCGCGCCGATCACCTGGCCGATCGGCATGGGCAAGCGTTTCCAGGGCGTGTTCGATCTGAGGCAGGACCGCCTGGTGCGGTTCACGCCGGGCGAGGAGCGCGTACGCGACGACGGCGAACTGATCGAAGGCCTGGGCAATCCACGACTCGACGAGCTGTTTCCGGAGGAGACGGCGGCTTTACGTCACGATGTGGAGTTGATCCGCAGCGCGAGCTCGCCGTTCGACCTGGAATCGTTCCTTGCGGGACAACAGTCGCCGGTCTTCTTCGGCTCGGGCATCAATAACTTCGGGGTGCGGGAGATTCTGCAGGCGCTGGTGGAATGGGCTCCGCCGCCGCAGCCGCGCGACGGCAGCAGCCGGATGGTTGCCCCGGCGGAACAAGCGTTCACCGGTTTCGTCTTCAAGATTCAGGCGAACATGGATCCACGCCATCGCGACCGGATCGCGTTTTTCCGCGTTTGCTCCGGGCGCTACCAGCCGGCGATGAAGGTTCGCCACCTGCGCATCGGCCGCGAGATGAAGCTCGGCAATGTCATCACGTTCATGGCCAACGAGCGCGTGGCCAGCGACGATGCCGTCGCAGGGGACATCATCGGCATCCACAATCATGGCCAGTTGCAGATCGGTGACACGCTGACCGAAGGGGAAGCGCTGGCGTTCAAGGGCATCCCCTACTTCGCTCCGGAGTTGTTCCGCGTGACGCGGCCGCGCGATCCGTTCAAGGCCAAGCAGCTCCAGAAAGGCCTCCAGGAGCTCGGCGAGGAGGGGGCGATTCAGGTCTTCGAACGTGCATGGAACAACACGCTGCTGCTCGGCGCGGTCGGAGAGCTGCAGTTCGACGTGGTCGCGGACAGGTTGGCTCGCGAATACAAGGTCGACGCGCTCTACGACGCGGCCAACATCGCCACCGCCCGCTGGCTCACTTTCCCCGATGCCGCGACCCATCGCAATTTCGAGAACGAAACCTCGGCATCGATGGCAACCGACGTCGACGGCAACCCGGTGTTCCTGGCGGCGAACAAATACATCCTGCAGGTAACGATGGAGCGGTGGGCGAAAGTCGGCTTTCATACCACGCGCGAGCACGGCCAGCGGCTCGTGCAGGGATAGCGGCAATCGGCGCAGCTCTGGGCAGGTCGAGCGCGCTCGACCGGTGATTCTGCGCCCTTGGTCTGATTTACGCAGCGCGCCGCGCGGTCGCGATCAACGCCAGCTTGGTGCGCGCGTCGCGCAAGGCAGTGCGCAGGCCTTCCTCGACGACCGGATGGTAGAACGGCATTTCCAGCATCTGGTCGATGCTCAGATTCATCTGCCGGGCCCACGCGAGCAGATGGCCGATGTGCTCCGCATCGGGGCCAAACATCTCGGCGCCCAGAAATAGCCCCGTCGTGCTGTCGGCATACACCTGCAACATGCCCTGATTGCGCAGCATGACGCGCGCACGGCCCTGGTTCTCGAACGATATCTCGCCGATAACGGGCGATGCGGGACGCGCCGATGCGAATCCGCCGCCGACGATGCAGATCTGCGGGTCGGTGAACACCACGCTCAGTAACGCACGGCGCAAGCCGCTTCTGATCGCGGGAAACCGCGCCGCGTTGTCGCCGGCAATGCGCCCTTCATCGGCGGCTTCATGCAACAGCGGCGCATCGTTGCTCGCGTCTCCGGCGACAAAAATGGACGAGCCGCCGCATTGCATAGTCGTGCGGTCGAAAAGCGGGACACCGCGGGCGTCGAGCGTGAGCGTTGTATTTTCCAAGGCAAGCTTGTCGACGTTGGGCGCACGGCCCGTGGCCGCGAGCACGTACTCGAATCTCTCGGTCTGCGTGCTGCCATCCAGTGCCCGATAGGTGACGACCACCTCATCGCCATCGCGGGCGACCTCGGCGTGGGCGTTGGTATCGAGGTAGAACTCCTGGCAGAACACCTTGCGCGCGTAGTCGATGAGCGCGGGATTCGACAACGGGCCTATTCCGCCGCCTCGGCCGAACACCTTCACGCGCACACCGAGACGATGCAGCGCCTGGCCAAGCTCGAGGCCGATGATGCCAGGGCCGAACACGGCGGCGCTTTCCGGAAGTTCGTCCCACTCGAAGACATCTTCGTTGGTTGCAAGCCGGTCCCCGAGGGCGCGCCAGGCCACCGGAAAAACAGGCGACGAACCGGTGGCGATGACGATACCGGCCGCCTTCACCAGCAAGCGATCGTCGACCCGCAGCGTCTTGTCATCGATAAAGGTGGCATGGCCGTGGAGCTTGTCCGAGTCGGGGAGGGCGTCGACGTCGTCCGTGACGAATGTGACGAACCGGTCACGCTCGTACCTGACCCGTTCCATCACCGCCCTGCGATCGACCTTGACCGCAACGGCCTGCATCCCGAAGGCGGGAAAGCGCGCGATGGCATGCGCGGCGTCGGCAGGCGCGATCAGCAGCTTGCTCGGCATGCAGCCAACTCTCGCACAGGTCGTACCGTGTTTGCCGCCTTCGATCAGCAGCGCGCGCTTGCCCGCGTCCTTGGCGGCGCGATACGCTGCCAGGCCGGCAGTCCCTGCGCCGATGACGGCCACGTCGGTGTCGATGCTCGTTTGCGTTGCCATTGCTTTGCCTTCTTCACGCTCGGCGCGCGACATCGCGACCGGTGGGTCTTGGTCGTGTGCAGACACGGGTGCTTACGCAGCTTTTTTCAGGAACGCCGTCAGAGCTTCGAGTCCCCCGATCAGACGGCCGTTGATGAATACCTGCGGTACCGTTCCCGCGGACGCAATCGCTCCCAGCGCCCTGGTGCGTATCGTATGCGGCAGCGGCACTTCGGCAAAATCATAGCCCGCGTCGGCAAGCAGCTGCTTGGCCTTGGCGCAGAACGAGCAGCCGTCGCGGGTGAGGATGGCGACCTGATCGGGCTTGCTCGCGTTCGGATTCAGATACGCGAGCATCGTGTCGGCGTCCGAGACCTTGAACGGATCGCCCGCCTCATCCGGCTCGATGAACATCTTTTCGATCACCTTGTCGCGGACGAGCATGGAGTAGCGCCATGAACGTTTGCCGAAGTTCAAATCGGATTTGTCGACGAGCAAGCCCATCTGCTCGGTAAATTTCGCGTTGCCGTCAGGCAGCAGAAATACGTTTTGCGCCTCCTGATCTCGCCCCCATTCTTCCATGACGAAGGGATCGTTGACCGAGATGCAGACGATCGCGTCGATGCCCTGCGTCTTGAACGCCGGCGCGAGTTCGTTGAAACGCGGCAAATGCGTCGACGAGCAGGTTGGCGTAAACGCGCCCGGGAGCGAAAAGACGACGACATTCTTGCGCGCAAAAATCTCATCGCTGGTCACGGTCGCCCATTCGCCGTTTCGGCGGATACGGAAGCTGACTTCCGGGACGCGCTGTCCTTCATGATTGGGTAGATTAAGTTCTGACACGGTGAGCTCCTGACTGGAACGATTGGCGATGACCGTATGATCGTGGCAAATGGACGATAGTACAAGTGTATTTATTGTATCCTAGTAATAGTTTTACACTATGCAGCTAAGTTGCTAAGTTGCTAAGTTGCTAAGT
>JADGRP010000006.1 GCA_017880805.1 Burkholderiales bacterium | reverse complement strand
GAAGGGCGAGCCTTTTGTCGGACAGGCCGGGCGCCTCCTCGACAGCATGCTGGCCGCGCTGGGCATGAACCGGACCAAGGCGGTCTATATCGCCAACGTGCTGAAGTGCCGACCTCCCAACAACCGTACTCCCACGCCGGCCGAAGTCGAGTCCTGCCTTCCCTACCTGGATCGCCAGATTGCCCTGATCCAGCCGAAGCTCATCGTTGCCTTGGGCAAGAGCGCGGCAACGACGCTGCTGCACGCGGAGGCGACGATCGCCAGCCTTCGTGGCCGGGTTCATCGCTACAAGGGCACTCCCATGATCGTGACGTATCATCCGGCGTACCTGCTGCGTACCTTGCCCGACAAAGCGAAGGCGTGGGAAGATCTGTGCCTCGCGCGGGCGACCTTGCTCGGCATACTGAACACAGGCATCTTGCAAACCGCGGAACGGGACCCAACCTGACAAGCCGCGGGCACGTCCGCCTTCGTGCGCTCGCCCACTACGGAGAAAAACATCATGCGCAAGCTATTCGGCCCCCTCGCAGGAATCCTTGCCGCGGCATTCGTGGCGCTGTTCCTGTCCGGCTGTGGCTACAACGACCTTCAACGCCAGGACGAGCAGATCAAGGCCGCATGGTCCGAGGTCATCAATCAATATCAGCGGCGCTCCGACCTGGTGCCGAACCTCGTCGCGACCGTCAAGGGTTACGCGGCGCAGGAGCAGACCATCTTTATTCAGGTCGCCGAGGCGCGTGCCAGCGTAGGTTCGATCAAGGCGACACCGGAGCTGATCAACGACCCGGAAGCGTTCGCCAAGTTTCAGGCGGCGCAGGGCCAGTTGCAATCGGCGCTGTCGCGCCTGTTGCTGGTTTCCGAGAACTATCCGCAGCTCAAGTCCGACGCCGTCTTCCGCGATCTGACGGCGCAGCTCGAGGGCACCGAAAACCGGATTACCGTCGCGCGCAACCGCTATATCAAGGCGGTGCAGGATTTCAACGTGACCGTGCGCTCGTTCCCGACCAATCTCACGGCGATGATATTCAAGATGGGCGTGAAGCCCAACTTCACCGTCGACAATGAAAAGGCGATCAGCGTGCCGCCGACGGTCGATTTCGGCAAGGCGCCAGCGACGCCTGCAGTCACACCGGCGCCTGCGCCGGCACCCGTGCCCAAGAACTGATCCTCATCGACGCGCTCGCTCTCGGTCGGAGCCGTGCCGTGACTCTTCGGCGCTGCATCGGTGCGTTCGCGGCGCGCGCCGCGGTTGTGCTTGCGGGTGCTGCGGCCGCGCTCGTCTTTGCGAGCAACGCGGCCGCTTGGGACACGCCGAAGGAGGGCCTGCGCCCCGTGCCGCCGCTTGCCAGCCAGGTCACCGATCAGACCGGTACCTTGTCTGCCTCCGAGCGCCAGGCGCTCGAATCCAAACTGCACGACTGGGAGGCGCGGACCACAAATCAACTCGTGGTGCTGATCGTGCCAACGACGACTCCGGAACCGATCGAAGAGTATTCGCTGCGCGTTGCCGAAGCGTGGAAGATCGGACAGAAGGGCAAGGACAACGGCGCGATCTTTCTGATCGCCAAGGATGACAAGCGCATGCGCATCGAGGTTGCGTACGGCTTCGAAGGCGTGCTCACCGACGTGACGTCGCGAAGGATCATCGGCGAAACCGTCGCGCCGTATTTCAAGCAGGGACAGTTCGCGCAAGGAATCAACGCCGGCGTCGATCGGATCATCGAAGTCATCGGCACCGGAGAGCCGCTGCCCGTGGAGTCGACTTCGGCAAAGCGCTCCGCACCGCGGCACTCGTTCGACTATGGCAACCTGTTCATCATCCTGCTGGTGGCGGTTCCGATCGTCGGAACGATTCTGCGCTCGCTTTTCGGCAACGTCGGCGGCTCGGCCATCGGCGCGGGACTGGCCGGAACGGTGGTGTGGTTCATCGCCGGATCCTTGCTGATTGCCGGCGGCGCGGCGGTTATTGCGTTCATCGTCATCGTTTTTTCGATGTTCAGCGGCGGCCGCGGTGGCGGTTGGCTGCCGGGCGGCGGCGGCGGATTTGGCGGCGGTGGAGGCGGTGGTGGATTCTCCGGCGGTGGCGGAAGCTTTGGCGGTGGTGGTGCGAGCGGGAGCTGGTGACATGCGATCGCCCGACGCAAAGCCGAATCAAGGTCCGACGCAAGCGCGCCCGTCGCGCTTCAAGCGCTTAGCACGTCATATCGCGTCCGATCACCGCGCGGTGCGCAAGGCGTTCCCGCCGGACGTACTGGCTCGCATCGAATCGGCGACCAGGTCCGGCGAACGGAATCACGCCGGTCAGGTCCGCTTTGTAGTGGAGGCCGCGCTGCCGCTCGCGCTGGTGATGAGCCGGCAAACGCCGCATGAGCGCGCGCTCGACGTGTTCGGACGCCTGCGAATCTGGGACACCGAAGGCAACAGCGGCGTGCTGGTGTATGTGCTGCTCGCCGACCACAGGGTCGAGATCATCGCCGATCGCGGTATCCATCGCGAAGTCGGCGTAGCGGAATGGCGGTCGATCTGCCATACGATGGAATCGGCGTTCCGCGAAGGGCGTTTCGCCGATGGCGCGGTGGCCGGCATCGATGCCGTCAGCGCGCTCCTGTCGCAACATTTCCCGCGCACCGGCGTGGCGAGCAACGAACTCCCGGACCGGCCGATCGTTCTGTAGGACGACTACCGGTTCGGCGTCGGCTTGACTCTGTCAGGTGCGACGAGGTGCATAAGGTCGCCTGCCGCGAGGTTGACGCGATGGCGCCACATCACCAGCAGCATCATGCCGGCGACGAAGAGGCCGAACAGCACGATCACCTCGTTGGTCGAGACGCCCAGAAAAACCAGCAGTGCGTAAAAGGCGAGCATCACCAGCACGCCGATGTTCTCATTGAAATTCTGCACCGCGATCGAATGGCCCGCGCCCATAAGGACGTGGCCGCGATGTTGAAGCATCGCATTCATCGGCACCACGAAAAATCCGGCAAGCGCGCCGATCGCGGTCATCAACACCACCGACGTCTCGAGAATCTGCACGTAGACCATGCCGATGATGGCGACGCCCATCAGGACCCCGAGCGGCAACACCTTGGCCGCATTGCGCAACGAGACGAACCGCGCCGCGGCGACCGCACCGAGCGCGATGCCGATCGCGACCACGCCCTGCAGGTATGACGCGCGCGACAGGTTGTAGCAGAGATGCGACGCGGCCCAGTCGATCACGATGAACTGCAGCGTCGCACCCGCGCCCCAGAAAAGCGTGGTCGTCGCCAGTGAAATCTGGCCAAGCTTGTCACGCCAAAGAAGCGCACAGCAGTGGCCGAATTCGCGAATCAGGAAGATCGGATTCTTGCTCGGAGTGCGATGGTCGACGCCGGTGTTCGGAATGTAAAAGTTGAACAGTCCGGCGATGGCGTAGGCGCCCATGATTACGCATATCGCAGCTTGCGGCGGTGTGTCGATCCCCGTGTCGATGCGCGGAATGTCGACCGCAAGCAGCGCGCTCGCTATCGGGCCGCTGATCAGCACGCCGCCCAGAAGCACGCCGAGTATGATCGACGTGACGGTCGTGCCCTCGATCCAGCCGTTGGCCACGACCAATTGCCGCGCAGGCAGCAATTCGGTCAGGATGCCGTATTTTGCGGGCGAATAGGCGGCGGCGCCGAGTCCCACCACCGCGTACGCCAGAAGTGGATGCAACGTGAACAGCATCAGCGAGCAGCCCACGATCTTGACGCCGTTGGTCATGAGCATCACACGTCCCTTGGGCATCGAATCCGCGAACGCGCCGACCAAGGGTGCCAGCAGCACGTAGGAGACTACGAAGCATTGCTTGAGCGCGGGCGTCATCCACGCTGGCGAGTCAAGATCGCGCAGCATCTGGATTGCCGCGACCAGCAGCGCATTGTCGGCGAGCGACGAGAAAAACTGCGCCGCCATGATGATGTAGAACCCGGCCTTCATTGTCCTCATTTGCGCGGACGCCCGCGGTGCTTGAGACCCGCAGCAGGGGCCGGGGAACGTACGCTGCGCTTGTGTATAATTAATCGCTTGCCGGCGCATGCGGCTCGCGCCTTATACCACGTTTCTCTCTCAGACAAAACCGGCCGGCCTTGGTTCGTTCCCCGCCTAGCGCCGTTCTGTCATGAGCCGACCCGTCCTGGCCCAGATCAATCTCGCGGCGTTGCGAAAGAATTTGCGTATGGCGCGCGAAAAATCCGCTGGCGCGCAATTGCTCGCGGTGGTCAAGGCTAACGCCTATGGCCACGGGCTGCTGCGCGTTCTGCCCGCGCTTAGCGACGCCGACGGACTTGCGCTGCTCGAGCTCGACGCTGCCGTTTCGTTGCGCGAACAGCACTATGGGCGCCGCATCCTGCTGCTGGAAGGATTTTTTGGTGCAGACGAGCTGTCGGAAATCGCGCTGCGCCGCCTCGCCGTAGTTGTGCACCACATTGAGCAAGTGCGCATGTTGGAGACTACTCCGCTCACGCGCCCGCTCGAAGTATTCCTCAAGATCAATACCGGCATGAACCGTCTGGGCTTCAAGCCCTCGGAAGTGCGCGAGGTCGCCGATCGCCTGTCTGCCTCATCGAGCGTCGCCGCGCTGCGATTGATGACGCATCTCGCGCGTGCTGACGAAGAGGAAGGCTTGCACGAACAATTGCAATCATTCGAGGACGCCTGCAAAGGCCTGCCCTATCCGCGCTCCATCGCCAACTCCGCCGGAGTCGTCCGCTTCAGCGAGGTGGGCGGGGACTATGTTCGGCCCGGCATCATGCTCTATGGCTCCTCGCCGTTTCCATACGACACCGCGGAAATGCTCGGGCTGTCGCCGGCGATGACGCTCCGCAGCGAGTTGATCGCGGTGCACGATCTGAAACCCAATGCGAGCGTGGGGTATGGCGGCGGCTATACCGCCGCACGCGCGCACCGTGTCGGTGTGATCGCTTGCGGTTACGCCGATGGCTATCCGCGGCACGCGCCCAACGGTACACCGGTTCTGGTATGCGGCAAGAAAGTGCGCACCGCGGGACGCGTCTCGATGGACCTGATGACCGTCGACCTGACCGAAGCGCCCGAGGCGGGCGTCGGCAGTCCGGTCGTGCTTTGGGGCGAAGAACTTTCTGTCGATGACGTCGCCGCCGCGGCGAGCACTGTCGGCTACGAATTGCTATGCGCGGTCGCGCCGCGCGTGCCATTCGTGACGACGGAAATCGGCAAGGTCGACATCGAACTGTAACTTTACCGAGCGGGGAGCACACTTGTACATTGTCGTCACCGGCGCCGCCGGCTTCATCGGATCGAGCCTGATCCGGGCCTTGAACGCACGCGGAGAGACGCGCATTGTCGCGGTCGACAGCTTGTCGCGTGCGGATAATTTCCGCAACCTCGTCGATTGCGACATCGCCGACTATTTCGACAAGGACGAGTTCCTGCCGCGGCTTGCCGACGGTGATTTCGACGACGACATCGCCGCGGTGCTGCATCAGGGCGCTTGCTCGGACACCATGGAAACCGACGGCAGGTTCATGCTTGCCAACAACTATCGCTATTCGGTGGCGCTGCTGCAGCATTGCCAGGATAACGACGTTCCCTTTCTCTACGCCTCGTCAGCCGCTGTCTACGGCGCGGGCACGGTGTTTCGCGAGGACAAGGCGGGCGAGTCGCCCCTCAATGTCTACGCGTATTCGAAGTGGCTCTTCGATCAATACGTCCGCCGGCTGCTCCCGGATCGCACGTCTCAGATTGCGGGCTTCCGCTACTTCAACGTCTACGGTCCGCGCGAAGCGTACAAAGGCAGGATGGCGTCGGTTGTGTGGCATTTCTTCCAGCAATATCGCGCGTCCGGAAAAGTGCAGCTTTTCGAGGGGTCGGGGGGCTACGCCGCGGGTGAGCAGCGCCGCGACTTTGTGAGCATCGACGATGTCGTTGATGTCAACCTCGATTTTCTCGATCACTCGGAGCGCTCGGGGGTCTTCAATCTCGGCTCCGGCAGCGCGGCGACATTCAACGCCGTGGCGGCCGAAACGATCAACGCCTGCCGCGCCGCCGACGGTGTCGCGCCGCTGCCGTTCAAAGAGTTGCATCGGGCGGGCGCGATCGAATACATCGCCTTTCCCACCGCGCTGGCAGGAAAGTACCAGAGCTACACCCAGGCCGATCTCGGCCGGCTGCGCGCCGCCGGGTACGCGGCGCCGATGCGCGACATCGAAAAGGGTGTCGCGAAGTGCGTGCAAACGCTGCTTGCCCAAACTGCGGTCAACCCGTAACATCGCGCCGGCGTTAAGGGCATCCGGCCAAGACCGGAAATGCCCGCGTACCTGGATGTCCACTTTTCCCTGGGAGGGATGAATGAAGAGGTTCCTGCTGTTATTCGTGACGCTGCTGTTCTCGGCGTTCGCGCTTGCTGCGGTCAATATCAACACCGCAACCAAAGAAGAGCTCGATGCTTTGCCGGAAATCGGTCCGGTCAAGGCACAGGCGATCGTCGATTATCGCAACGCCAACGGCCCGTTCAAGACCCCGGAAGACATCATGAAGGTCAACGGGATCAAGGAAGGCACTTTTGCCAAGGTCAAGGGGATGATCGCGGTGAGCGGCGCGTCGACGCCGGTCGCGGCGCCGGCTGGCAAGGCAGAAACCAAGGCTGCGACGGCACCGGCAGCGCCGGCGGCCCCGTCTGGAAAGGGCGCCCCCGCATCGATGCCCGCGGCCGCGCCGGCTGCGGCAACCGCCCCCGGCAAAGGCCCGGCTGGCGGCGCCACGCCGAGCGCGGCACCCGCCAAGGACGCCAAGACGATAAAGGCCGAGAAAGCCGCGGCCGACAAGGCCGACAAGGCCAAAGTCAAGGAAGCCAAGGCCAAAGCCAAGGCGGACGCCGCTGCTGCGGCCAAGGCCAAGGACGACGCCAAGGACGCGGACGCGAAGGCGAAAAAGGACGCCAAGGCTAAAGCCAAGGCGGATGCCGCTGCCGCAGCCAAGGCCAAGAAAGACGCCAAGTCAGAAAAGGCTGCCGCCAACGCAGACAAAGCCGCCGCCAAGGCCGACAAGGCCGCAGCCAAGAGCGACGCGGCCATGAAATCGGCGGATGAAAAGGCCAAGAAGTAAGGCGGTCCTGATCGAGTAAGGTGCGCGGCAAGTTTGCCGCAGTTGCTTGTAACAGCACTCCGGAGCCCCGCGTTTCAAGCGGGGCTTCCTTTTGGTCTCGGGTAAAATGACGCCGAGCGCCGCGCGTATCGCCATGCCCCAGCCTCCCAAGTACAAAACCATCGAAGATACCGTCGGCAATACGCCGCTGGTGCAACTTCGGCAATTGGTCGGCAAGGCGAGCAACGTGATGCTCGCCAAGCTCGAGGGAAACAATCCCGCCGGCTCGGTCAAGGATCGGCCCGCCTTGTCGATGATCGTCGAGGCGGAAAAACGTGGCGACATCAAACGCGGCGACACCCTGATCGAGGCCACCAGCGGCAACACCGGCATCGCGCTCGCGATGGCCGCGACGCTGCGCGGCTACAAGATGATGCTAGTGATGCCGGAACACCTCTCGGTGGAACGGCGGCAGACCATGGCCGCATTCGGGGCCGAAATCATCCTCACGCCCAAAGCAGGCGGAATGGAAACCGCGCGGGACATCGCCGAGAAAATGCAGACCGAAGGTCGCGGCACGATCCTCGATCAGTTTGCCAATCCGGACAATCCGCTCGCGCACTACCGCGGCACCGGGCCCGAGATCTGGAACGAAACCGCAGGCCGCATTACGCATTTCGTATCGAGCATGGGCACTACCGGAACGATCATGGGCGCGGGAAAGTTCTTCAAGGAAAAGAATCCCAAGCTGGTCATCGTGGGCTGCCAGCCCGAAGAAGGCTCGCAGATCCCGGGAATCCGCAAGTGGCCGGTCGAATACCTGCCCAGGATCTACGATGCGAAGGGTGTCGACCGCGTCGAATCGGTGTCGCAGGCCGACGCGGAAGAAACTGCGCGGAAGCTTGCGCGCGTGGAAGGAATCTTCGCCGGGATATCGTCCGGCGGCGCGTGCGCGGTCGCGCTGCGCATCGCGCGCGAAGTCGAGAACGCGACCATCGTGTTCATCGTCTGCGATCGCGGCGACCGGTATTTGTCGACCGGCGTCTTCCCGGGCTGAACCCCGCTTCGCATCATTCACACGCTGCCCGCTGTATGACGCCGACGCTGGTCTTCGACATCGAAACGGTGCCCGATGTCGCGGGTCTTCGCCGGCTGCATCGTTTGCCCGCGTCGTTGTCCGACGACGACGTTGTGACGTGGGCCTTTCAACAGCGCCGCGCCGCAACCGGCAGCGATTTTCTGCCCTTGTACCTGCAGCGTGTGGTCGCGATCGCATGTGCGCTGCGCGAGGGTAATGCGTTTCGGGTCTGGTCACTCGGTGAATCGGCGGACCCCGAGCCGGAGCTGATCCGCCGTTTCTTCGACGGTATCGACCGTTATACGCCGCAGCTCGTCTCCTGGAACGGAAGCGGCTTCGATCTTCCGGTGCTGAATCAGCGCGCAGTGATCCACGGCGTGGTCGCGGCGAAATTCTGGGACTGGGGCGACGACGACCGGGATTTCAAGTTCAACAACTACCTCGCCCGTTATCACACCCGGCATCTGGATCTGATGGACGTGCTGGCGCTATATCAGCCGCGTGCCAACGCCGGGCTCGATGCCATGGCGCGCCTGTCCGGGTTTCCCGGCAAGATCGGCATGGACGGAAGCGAGGTGAGCGCTGCGTATCGCGAGGGTAAGCTCGACCAGATCCGACGCTACTGCGAAACCGACGTAATGAACACCTATTTGCTCTATCTCAGGTTTCAGCAGCTTCGCGGAACGCTGGCCGCCGGAGAGTACGCCGCCGAAGTGTCGCTGGCGCGAGAAAAGATCGCTTCGTACCAGCAGCCGCATTGGCAGGAATTCATCGCGGCGTGGGATGCGAACGTTTGAATTCGCAATCCTCGCTAGGTTCGCAATATCGGTAACGGTGTGAAGCTGCCGCCGAGCGGTCCGTTCGACGGAACGCCCCACCAGCGGTCGAGCGCGGTCGCGTATACGCTGCGAAAGTCGATGGCGTAGCCTGGGTTGCCGTCGCCCGAAAGACGGTCGAGCGAAGATTGTTCGCCGTACAAGCCGCCCGCGACGCGCCCGCCCAGCGCGAAATGCGCGCTTGCGGTGCCGTGATCGGTGCCGTTCGACAAATTCTCCTTGGGCCGGCGTCCGAACTCGGCATAGGTCAGCACCAGCGTATCGTTCCATTTGCCGAGCTCTTGCAGCGCACTCCTGAGCGCGACCACGCCGCCGGCGAGCTCGCCTAAGAGCCGCGCCTGCGTTCCCGGTTGGCCGCTGTGGGTGTCGAAACCGGTGAGCGTGACGCGCACGACGGCAACGCCGGCCTCGTTGGCGACGATCTGGCAGGCGGTCCTGATCGCATTGCCGAATCCGCCCTGTGGAAATTCCGTCTTGAAGGCGAAGTTGGCATTGAGATGCGATGCGGCCTGGATGATGTCCGCTTCGACTTTCAGAATGTGCGCAAGAGCCTTGTTGCGCGATTGGCCCTCGGTCGTCGCTAGTCGCGCCTGACGGAGAAACTGGTCGGTGTTGGCAAGCGCAATGGCGCGCGTGCCGCCGCCGGCGAGCGGTCCGAGGTCCGGCGACCCGATGATCACGCCATCGGCGGCAAAGCTCTTTGGCGTGGGCGCGGCGCTGAATGTACGTGTCAGCCACCCATCCTGCAGATATTGTTCGCTCTTCGAGGCGGTATCCCAGATCTCGATCGAACGGAAATGAGAAAGATTGGGTGCCGGATAGCCCACACCTTGCAGCACCGCAAGCTCATGGTTTTTCCAAAGCGGCAGCAACGGCTCCAACGCAGGGTGAAGCCCGACGCTGTCGCTCAATTGCACGACCTGTTCGCGGGGAATGCCGATCTTGGGGCGCAGCGCGTAATAGGTCGGATTCGCGTACGGCACCAGAGTATTGAGCCCGTCGTTGCCACCCTTGAGCTCGATCAGGAGCAGAAGCTTCCGATAGTCCACGCCGGCAGGTGTCGCGCCCCAGGCAACTTCGCTCATGAACTCCGACGCCAACCCGACCAGCGGAACCGAGCCCGCGAGTTTGAGAAAGTGACGGCGATCCATGGTTTTCTCCGTGCTCACTTGAGCTGGTAGGTGGCGTCGAGGACGAGCGCGCGAATCTGCGCCATGGGCTCGCCGCTCGCATCAGGCGCCGATTGGGGCGCCGTGGCGAGCAGCAGGCGCGCTGCGGCGCCGGTACGGCTTCTTGTACCGCGCGACGCGTCGAATTGCGCCAGCCACACGCCACTTTCGAAGGGGACGCCGCTCATCCCTCGTTCCATTGTCCGCATGAAGCGAAGCTGGCGCGCCTTTTCCGGGGCGAGTGCGCCCTGCGGCTGTATGGCTTGTTTCGGAACCGCGCCCACCATTCCAGCATCCGCGGTGACGGGTCCTTGTGCATAGGCGCCGGGGAGCGTGCCTGCGGAGGTTTCATCGCCGCGAAAAAGTCGTTCCAGAAACTGCTTGCGGGCGAGGAGCGTGCTGGCATTGATCCACGTTTCCTGGCCAGGCCAGCCCTTGACGTTGGGTGGGGCGAAAAGATTCTGCCCCATGCCGGCTGCTGCGACGGCAAACGGCATTGCCTCGCCTGGTTTCATGTTGAATTGACGCAAGGTGCCGACGACCAGCTCGATCGGCGACTTGACCAGCACGGCGCGGTTTTCGCCGGCGTAGAACGCGTCGGATGTGAGTATGCCGTGCAGCACGACCTTGATGTCGTAGCGCGAATCGCGAAAGCGCTGCGCGATGCGCCGTATCACGGTCTCGTCCGGATCGGGCGAGACGAACTCGCGCCACAGCTTGCGGGTGATGAACTCAGCGGTCGCGGGCTCTCCAAGCAGGATGTCGAGCACCTGATCGCCGTTGAGGTTGCCCGTGCGGCCGAGCACCGTCTTCGTGCCGTCGTCGTGAATGAAGCGGCGGAAAACGAACTGGCCGGTATTGCGATCGAGGCTCCAGCCGGTAAAAGCGCGTGCGGCCTCCTTGATGTCCTGCTCGCTGTAGTTGCCTTCGCCGAGCGTGAAAAGCTCCATCACTTCGCGGGCGAAATTCTCATTCGGCGAACCCTTGCGGTTTTGCGCGTTGTCGAGATAGATGACCATCGCCGGGTCGCGCGCGATGGCGTGCAGCAGGTCTCCGAAATTGCCGAGCGCGTTCGCGCGCAGCGTCACGTTTTGCCGGTACATCAGCTCGGCGAGCTTGACCTTCTGCTGGCTGGAGACGAAATGGTTGTGCCAGAAAAGCGTCATCCGCTCCGTCAGAGGGGATGGTGTCGACAACATCTCGCCGACCCACCAGCCGCGCAGCTCCAGGCCGTCGCGAATCTGCTCCTGCTGGAACATTTTCTTTTCGACGTCGCTTGCGTCCGCTCCGCGGCGCGGATACCGCAGTGGACCCGTTTCCACAGTCCATGCCGGCGGAGGAGTGACCGGGGTCGTGCGTGCGCTATCGAGAAGACTTCGCGCCGCCTGCTCGCGCGTCATGCCGACCGTGCGCTGGATCTCCGTCTGGGTCGCGCCGAATCCCGCGCGGTTCAGCAGATGCCGCGCATCGTCGTAGTTGAGCACGTCGGCAGAGGAAGCGGACGCTGGTGGGACGAACACCGGCGACAGCGACAGACCGACGCCGAGCAAGCCAGAGGCGAGCGTATTGCGCAAGCCAAAGGCGAGAGCGTTGCACATGCGAAGCATCAGGAGCGTCATTGAGTAGCGAACAGGGATTGCTGGAACGAGCTAATGCAACAACGTACCAGTGTAGCGGCGTGTTGACGCCGGCGCCGGAGCTGGTTGTAACAGCGTGTTGCCACGGGGACCACCACGAGGACCCGCGGCGGGCTGACTACAGGCGGATGCTGCCTCGTCCCAGCTCGATGACGCGTCCCGAGACGAAAATTCGCCCCCCGGAGTCCACGGCGAGGCCGAGCTTGCAGTGCCGGCCCACGGCTTCGCCTTGAGCGACCGACCATTGCTGCGGGAGCGCGGCACCTGTTGCGACCAGCCAGCCGCCCAGATTCGCGCACGCCGACCCTGTCCCCGGATCCTCGACGATCGCGCCGTGCTTGGGAAAGAAAAACCGCGCCAGTATCGACTGCGGTCCATCGGCCGCCCACACATAAGCCATCGCGCGAGTGACGCCTCCGCCAAGTTGCACGCCGCCGTGGCGCGCCACCAAGGCCGCGTCCGGCGCGCAGCGCCGCACTGCGTTCGCACTGGCAAGCGGGATCACCAGTTGCTCGCTGCCGGTGTCGACCCACAGCGGCAGCGCACCCAGGTCCGGCACCGCCAAGCCGAGCATTGCCGCCAGTTGCTCGCGCGATGCGCCGACCTCGCGCGTCGCCGGCGGCTTCGCTTCGAGCGTCCAGACGTCGCCATGCGCGATCACGGGTATCGTCCCGGCGAGCATCTCCAGCGCCAGCGCATCGGGCGCTCCGGTAAGCGCGCGAACGACGTGGGCGCTTCCCAGTGTCGGATGTCCGGCAAAAGGCATCTCGAAGGTCGGCGTGAAAATTCGCACCCGCGCGTCGGCGATGTTCGACGGCAGGATGAATGTCGTCTCGGACAGATTGAACTGCAGCGCGAGGGCCTGCATGTCCGCGTCGGAGAGTCCTCGCGCATTTTCGAACACGGCCAGCGGATTGCCCGCAAGCCGTTCTTCGGCAAACACGTTGACGATCCGAAAGGCGAATTCGCGCGTGGCGTTACGGTCGTTCATTGGCTATCCATCAGCAGCGGAGGCCGGGTTCCGGTCATGGTCATGACGTCGGCCGCCAACGCAGCGAACGCCGTAGCGGACGTGTCCGCAACTTCAATCGTCTCGTCGCCGGATGCGCTGCCGGCGAAAAAGTGTCGCTGCAGCGAGCGGGTGTAAAGCGGATCGTAATGCAAGCTGAGCAATTCGCCGACGAGCGCATCCCAGTTCTT
>JADGRP010000322.1 GCA_017880805.1 Burkholderiales bacterium | reverse complement strand
TCACGTACGCGGCTTTCTTCGGAACAGGAAAGCTGACCGCGGTGATAATTTCGTCGGCGCCGAGCGCCGTCTCGTACATACCCTTGAAGAAATCGCCGGCGGCGATCTTGCGCTTGTTGGTCTGCACTGTCGCGCCCAGGGCCAGGACTGCGGCCGGATAGTCGGCGGCGGGATCGTTGTTGGCGAGCGACCCGCCGAGGGTTCCGCGATTTCGTACCTGCCTGTCCCCGATGCCTTCGGCCAGCGCCGCCAGCGCAGGGATTGCCTGCTTGACCACTGCTGAGGATGCGACGTCGGCGTGCGTGCTCATCGCGCCGATGACCACCGCTGCGCCGTCCTGCTTGATGCCCTTCAACTCGGCGATGCCGGCGATATCGATCAACGTGCCGGGGTTGGCGAGCCTGAGCTTCATCGCGCCAACGAGGCTTTGGCCGCCGGCGAGGGCTTTGCCGCCGGTTTTGGCGAGCGCGGCGGCGGCGTCGGTTACGGACTTGGCGCGTTGGTATTCGAATGCGTACATGATCAACTCCTCAACGAAGCTCTATTCGACGGTACCCACATAGGCACATAGGCTATGGCTTCCGCAACACGCGCGTCATCCCCGCGAAAGCGGGGATCCATTTTGGGGCCATCAAAGGCCAATGGATTCCCGCTTTCGCGGGAATGACGATGTGGGGAATCCGCGCGCCGCGCACGTTTGTGATGCTCCAAGGTCATTATCTTGCAGTCTGCAGTGCCTGCCACACCCGATGCGGCGTTGCCGGCATGTCGAGATATTTCACGCCCGACGCGGCCAGCGCGTCGTGCACCGCGTTCATGAGCGCGGCCGGCGCGCCGATCGCGCCCGCCTCGCCGCAGCCCTTGGCGCCGAGGGGATTGTGCGTGCACGGCGTGACTTTGGTGGCGACCTTGAACGACGGAAGATCGTCGGAACGCGGCATGGCGTAATCCATGTAGCTGCCGGTGAGAAGTTGCCCGCTCTCCTTGTCATACACGCAGCGCTCGAGCAGCGCCTGACCGATGCCCTGCGCCAGGCCGCCGTGCACCTGCCCTTCAACGATCATCGGGTTGATGATGTTGCCGAAATCGTCGCATGCGGAAAAGTTGACGATCTGCACCACGCCGGTTTCGGGGTCGATCTCGACTTCGCAGATGTGCGTCCCGGCAGGGAAAGTGAAATTGGTCGGATCGTAGAAAGCCGTTTCGTCCAGTCCCGGCTCGAGCTTGTCGAGAGGATAGTTATGTGGAACGTATGCGGACAGCGCGACTTCGGCGAAAGTCTTGCTGCGGTCGGTGCCGGCAACGGCGAACTTGCCGTCCTTGAATTCGATGTCGGTCTCCGCCGCCTCGAGCAGGTGCGCGGCAATCTTTCTTCCCTTGGCAATAATCTTGTCCATCGCCTTCATGATGGCACTCCCGCCCACCGACAGCGAGCGCGACCCATACGTGCCCATGCCGAACGGTACGCGGCCGGTGTCGCCGTGAACGATCTCCACGGTCTCGATCGGGATGCCAAGCCGGCTGGCGACGATCTGCGAAAACGTCGTCTCGTGGCCCTGGCCATGACTGTGCGATCCCGTGAATACCGTCACGCCGCCGGTGGGATTGACACGAACCTCACCGGCTTCGTACAGCCCGGCACGTGCGCCAAGCGCACCGGCGATGTTGGACGGCGCGATGCCGCAGGCCTCGATATACGATGCATAGCCGAGTCCGCGCAGCTTGCCGCGTTTGGCCGCGTCGGCTTTGCGTGCGGCAAAGCCGTTGACGTCGGCGATCTTCATCGCCTCGTCGAGGCAGGCGTCGTAACCGCCGATGTCGTACATCAACGCCACAGGCGTCTGATAAGGAAACTTGCGAATGAAGTTGCGCCGGCGTAGCTCGTCCTGCGCGACACCCGTTTCCACGGCGGCGGTGTGCACCAGACGCTCGACGACATAGGTCGCCTCGGGCCGCCCCGCACCGCGATACGCATCGACCGGCGCGGTGTTGGTGAACACCGCGGTCACTTCGCAATAGATCACCGGCGTCGTGTACTGCCCGGCAAGCAGCGTCGCGTACAGGATCGTCGGAATGCACGACGCGAAGGTCGAAAGGTACGCGCCCATGGCCGCGGTCGTCGTGACGCGCATGCCCAGGAACTTGCCGTCCTTGTCGAGCGCAAGCTCGGCGTGGGTGACGTGATCGCGGCCATGCGCGTCGGACAGGAACGCTTCGCTGCGATCGCAGGTCCATTTGATCGGACGGTTGACCTTTTTCGAGGCCCAGACCATCGCGGTTTCTTCGGGATAGAGATAGATCTTGGAGCCGAAACCGCCACCGACATCGGGCGCGATCACGCGCACCTTGGTTTCCGGCAAGCCGAGCACGAACGCGGTCATCAACAGCCGTTCGACGTGCGGATTCTGGCTGGTGACGTAGAGCGTGTAGCTTTCGTCGGCGCGGTCGTACGTCGCGACCGCGGCGCGCGGCTCGATGGCGTTGGGGATCAGCCGGTTGTTGACGATATCGAGTTTGGTGACATGTGCGGCCTTGGCGAATGCCGCATCGGTCGCGGCCTTGTCGCCCAGCGCCCAGGTGTAGCAGCGGTTGCCTGGCGCGCCATCGTGGATCAGCGGCGCGCCCCCCTTGAGCGCGGCGGCCGGATCGACGACCGACGGCAAGACTTCGTAGTCGACGGCGATCAGCTCGGCCGCGTCTTTTGCCTGGGCCAGCGTTTCCGCGATGACCAGCGCGATGCCGTCGCCGACATAGCGCACTTTGCCTTGCGCCAGCACCGGATGTGGCGGCTCGTTCATCGGCTTGCCGTCGGTGCCCGTGATGAGCCAACCGCAGGGCAAGCCGTTGACGCCGGTCAGATCGTCGCCGGTAAAGATCGCGACTACGCCTGGCGCGGCCTTGGCCTTGCTGCTGTCGATGCTACGGATGCGTGCATGCGCATGCGGGGAGCGCAGAAAATATGCCCACGTCTGACCGTGCTCGTTGACGTCGTCGGTGAAACGTCCGGCGCCGGTAAGAAAGCGGTAATCCTCTTTGCGTCGAACCGATAGCCCGATGCTGGAAAGATCGCTGGCACCCATGGCTATTTCCCCATCGCCGCGGCGCCCTGCTTCACCGCCTTGACGATGTTGTGATAACCGGTGCAGCGGCACATATTGCCTTCGAGCTCGGCGCGAATCGTCGCCTCGTCAGCACCGGGGTGTCGCGCCACCAGGTCGATCGCGCTCATTACCATGCCGGGCGTGCAAAAGCCGCACTGCAATCCGTGACAGTCCTTGAACGCCTCCTGCATCGGATGCAGCGTGCCGTCCGCGGCCGCGAGTCCTTCGATGGTGTCGATGGACGAGCCGCTGGCCTGCACTGCGAGAATGGTGCACGACTTGACTGCGACGCCGTCGACCAGTACGGTGCACGCACCGCACTGCCCGGTGTCGCAGCCGACATGTGTTCCGGTCAGGCGCAAATTATTGCGGATGAACTCGACAAGCAGCGTGCGCGGGTCGAGGTCCGCATCGACTTTCTTGCCGTTGACTGTGAGTGACAGCGAGATTGACACGCGCATCCTCCATTGTTTGGACGCCACCGGGGAAATGATCTCTGGCGGATCATGCGGCGACGGCGAGGCTAGGATACTCCGCGTCAAAGAGCGCGGCAACGTGAACGCTGCTACAAATTGCCGATGTACTGCGACAGATTCTCGATGTCGGCGTCGGACAGGGTCCCGGCGACGCTGGTCATGTTGCCCGCATCGTTGGTCCGGCGGCGTGCCTTGAAGTCCGCGAGTTGCTTCTTCACGTACTGCGGCCACTGCCCGGCGGCACGGGGTATATCGTTCTGGCCGACGAACCCGCCGAGGTGGCACATCGGACAGAGCACCGCGTCGGAAACTTTGCGGCCCGCCTCGACCTTCGCCCCGTCAGCCTCGAATTTGATCGGCGAGGGTTTCTGTGCTGCAAAGAACTGGCCAAGCAGGATCATGTCGTCGCGCGAGAGATTGGCTGCCATCGGCGACATCTGCGGGTCGCTGCGCCGGCCTTCGTTGAAATCCTTGAGCTCGATATAGATGTACCGCCAGGTCTGGCCGGCGAGGATCGGGTAGTCGGGATTCGTCGAATTGCCGTCCGGGCCATGGCAGGCGAAACAGAGTTGCGCTTTGGCACGCGCGGCCGCCATTTGCGTAGCGTCGAGTTGCGCTCGCGCCGGCGGCGCAAACGCCAACACCAGGAGCATTACGACCGCGAGTCTGGGCATGTCCGGTCACAATAAAAACGGCCACTCCGCCAAAGGCGAAGTGGCCGTGTTGGTTTGCTTGTGCGGCTAGTGCAGCGCAAATACGAATACGCTATTGCCGCGCTTGGAGTCGATCTGGTTGTTGCCGCCTGCTGCCACCGCGATGTACTGGGTGCCGCCGACCATGTACGACACCGCGGGCGCATTGACGCCGGCGCCACAGTTGTATTTCCACAGCTCCTTGCCGGTCTTGGCATCGAAGGCCTTGAACCAGCCGTTTGCCTCGCCGTTGAAGACCAGTCCTCCCGCGGTGGCCAGCACGCCGCCGATCAGCGGCTGCGGCGTCTTCACGCCCCAGGCAACCTTGCCCGTGTCCAGGTTGACCGCGACCAGGCGTCCCCATTGCTCTTCGCTGGGAATGGTCTTGAACGCGCCGCCGAGCCATAGCTTGCCGCCAGGGTACGGCACTTCCTCGACATGGTAGGTCATCGGCTGATGCAGATTCGCCGCGTACGCCATGTGCAAGGTCGGATTGACGGCCAGCGGCGACCATTCGACGCCGCCGTTCGCGCCCGGGAGCATGCGCGCTCCGTCCTTGGTCGGAAGCACCCACATGTTTTCCTGCGGAATCATCGCCTCGGAGAAGCGGATCAGCTTGCCGGTGTTGCGCTCATGCACGTAGATGTGGCCGGTCTTGCCGCCGTGAATTACGACATCGACCATCTTGCCGCTCGCATCCTTGGCCTGCGTGAGGATCGGCGGGCTCACCGCATCAAGATCCCATACGTCGTGTGAGACGTACTGGTAGTGCCATTTGTATGTGCCCTTATCCAGATCGATGGCCACAATCGAGTCGGTGTACAGGTTGTCACCCGGACGGATCGCGCCGTAGAGATCCGGCGACGGATTGCCGACCACGAAAAATACCGTGCGCGTCTTCTTGTCGATCGCCGGCGTCATCCACACGCCGCCGCCGAGCTGCATGTAGAACGAGCTGTCCTTGGCGAACGCGGCTTTTTCGGCGTCGATATTGCGGTGCATGTCGCGGCCGGTCGCGTCCTTCGGATTCCAGACTCCCTCGTGGCCTCTTTCCGGAATCGTGTTGAACGTCCAGAGAAGCTTGCCGTCCTTGGCGTCGAACGCCTTGACGAAGCCGCGGATACCATACTCGCCGCCGTTGGTGCCGATTAGCACCTTGCCGTCGACGTACGCCGGCGCCATCGTTTCCGAGTAGCCCTTGTCGGGGTCGGCGATCTGCACGTTCCACAACACATTGCCGGTTTTCGCGTCCAGCGCGACCAGCTTCGCGTCGATCGTGCCCATGTACAGCGTGCCTTCGGCAATTGCGACGCCGCGGTTGTTATTGCCGCAGCAGACGGTGACGATAGGCCCGAGCTTGTGCTTGTAGTGCCAGTACTCCTCGCCCGTTTTCGCGTCGACGGCATAAACGTGATTGAACGAGGTCGTCAGGAACATGACGCCGTTGTCGACGATCGGAGCGGTCTCCATCGACTCCAGCACCGCGGTCTGGAACACGAATGCGGGCTTGAGCGAGCCGACGTTCCCGGCATTGATCTGATTCCCGGCGTAGTAACGGGTCTGCTCGTAGCTGCCATTCGAGTGCAGCCAGTTCTTGCTGTCGCCGCCGGCGCCGTCGAGCATCTTCTGCGTGACGTTGGCGAGACTTGCGGACATTGGACGCGACATCGTCGTCGCGCTGCCGCTTACTTCTTGCGCGGATGCCGATATCGCGAAGCCGCATGCAAGCACAAGGCCCGCGATGATGCGCAAAGGCCTGATGGAATTGGACGTCATGCTTTTCTCCCGCAGAATTATTGTGTCGCGCCGTGATATCCCGCGAAGCCCGCCGCGCGCTGCATCGCTGAATTTCGTACGGACGAGCCGCAAATCGGCCCGCCGCCGAAGTGAGTTATAGTCGAACCAAAATGGAAATGCAATCTGTGGCAGACAACGTCAGTGGCGCAGTGGCAGCCCTGCTCCGAATGGGCGGCAAGTCGGTCCGTCGGATCGGTATCCTGGCGTGGCTTGGATTTGTTGCACTGCCGCATGCCGTGCCCGCTCAGGATTTGTCGGTCAACGCCAGGATGCTGGCCGCCGCACGCGCCGGAGATCAAGCCGCCGTCGCCCGAGCCCTTGCCGACGGCGCGTCGGTCAACGCCCGCAGTCGCATCGGGGAAACGGCATTGGTCATGGCGTTGAAAAACGATCAGCCGGCGCTGGCGGTCGATATGCTCAATGCCGGCACCGACGTGAATCTCGCCGCCGTAAACGGCGTGACGCCGTTGATGGCAGCCGCGCACGCGGGCCAGACGGACATCGTGCGAGTGCTCTTGGCGAAGGGCGCAGACGTCGCGGCCGTCGATCGCCTTCAGAAGAATGCGATGACCTACGCGGCGGGCCAGGGTCGCACCGAGATTGTCGTGCTGCTGCTGCATGCGGGCGTCGACCCCAATGCCATCTATGCGCACGATTTGACCGCGCTGATGTGGGCGGCCGGTTACGGCAAGACCGAAACGATGCAGGCCTTGCTGGCTGCAGGCGCCAAGGCGGAGCTCAAGGACGATCGCGGCAAGAGCGCGCTGGATATCGCGCGGGAGGGCAACTTTGTCGAGACCGTGAGGCTGCTCGAGACTTTGGTTCGACGCTGACCGTTCGCGTTTTCAACTTGCGATGCCCGAGGATTGGCCCACGGTGCGCGGCGCCCAGGACCATATTCGCCGGAACGAGCCATCTCGTTCCAGCAGCGCGTGCTTGACCGTACCCGCGAGGTGCAAGGCGAGCGCGCCCACCAGCACCCAGCTATCGACGAGATGAACGACGCTCAACGCGTCCTTCAGTGCGTCGTTTTTCGGCGCCCATGCGGGCAGCACGACACCGAAGAACCGGACCGGGTAGCCGCTGAATGCCGACCCGAGATACCCGGACAGTGGCTGGATGATCAGGCAGACATAGAACAGGAGGTGCACTGCCCGGGCAAGCTGTGCCTGCCATCGCGGCATCGGCGTGAATGGCGGCGGCGGGTGCCGGACGCGCCAACCGATGCGTACCAGCGTCAATAGCAGCACCGTCATGCCGATCGACTTGTGCAGGTTGAAGGCGTCGACGCGGGGACCAACCGGGTTCTTGGGAATCGCCTGCATCCACCAACCCCAGCCGATCAGCCCGAGCACTGCTACCGCTATCAGCCAATGCAGCACAATCGCGGTCTTCGTATAGCGAGTCGCGCGATCAGAACCTGGCATTGACGCTTACGCCGACCAGAAAATTGCGGCCCGCGGCCGGCTCGAAGAATCGCCCGTTGGTGTCGCCGACGATTACCGAGCCGACATAGTTGCGGTCGGCAAGATTGTTGACGCGCACGAATTCGCGCAGTGTCCACATGCCCGTGCGCTGCTCAAGACCGGCGCGGGCGTTGACGACCGAATAACTCGCCGCGGAATCGCTGTTGCGTTCGTTGACGTACAACTTGTCCGCGTACTGGAATTCCAGCGCCGTCGAGAAACCCGCCCAGTCGGCGCGCGTCCATGCCAGCTCGGCGTAGGCGCTGTTTGCCGGCACCGCGGGGAGCCGCGATCCTGCGCGCACGAGCTGCGGCGGCGTGCCAGTCGTCGTATCGGCCGCGAAGGTCGCCGAAAGATAGGTGTAGGCGGCGTAGCCGGTGAAACCGCCACCCAACGCCCCCTCCCATTCGGCCTCGACGCCGCGGCGCCGCGTCCTGCCGGCGTTCTTGTACGTCGTGCGCCCTCCGGTCGCGGCGTCGATGATGATCTCGTTGGTCGTGTGGGTGTTGAACGCGGCGAGGTTGATGCGCTGCGTTTCGAACACGTATGCCTTGACGCCGATTTCGGTGGATTGGCTGATCGCGGGCTGCAAACCGAAGTTGAGCCCCGTTCCGGCGTTGCGATACGCGAGCTCGATGAAGGTCGGGGTCTCGAAGCCGTCGCCCCAATTCGCGTAAACATTGGCGCCTTTCGCGGCGTGCCAGACGACGCCTGCGACTGGGCTAGCATGCGAATACGCGATCCGTCCGCTATCGTCCGGATTGGTGGCTGTGATGTAGTGATCGTTGGAAACGAAGCGCACGTCGCTGTAGCGCGCTCCCGCCAGCACCGAAATCGAAGCGACCGGCGACCACTCTGCCTCGGCGTAGACGTCCTGATCGCGCACAGTGTCTTTTTCGTCGCGCCGCAGGTCGCCCAGCGCGCCATTGTTGTTGACGAAGCCCTTGCGCGCTTGGTCCTGGCGGTCGTATGCCGCGCCGACGGTCAATGCTAGCGGTCCGCCGGCAAGCATGACGCGCGTCGTTACGCGCGCGTCGACGCCGCCGAAGTTCCCGTCGAGGTCGGTAACGCCGCCGGACGAGGTGTCGCCTATGCCGGACAACGCGAGGTATTGGCGAACGGTACGGTGCCCGCCGTACCCGGTCAGGCGTACCGTCGTGTCGGCTCCGAAGCTGCGTTCAATCGTCGCACCGCCCTGTTGCTGGCCGACGGTCTTGCGCGTGTCGAACAAGGTTGCCGCGGGGTCGACCCCACGCCGATTCGCCTGCAATTCCGCCCGGGTCAGTCCTAGCGGGTCGAGCGCCTCGGGTTGGTAAAGCGTATTGGCGATCAACGTTACGCGCGTGTCGCTGTCGGGCATGAACTTGAGCTTGGCGTTGAACTGGTCGCGCGAAGCGTCGCTGTGATCGCGATAACCGTCGGTCTCGAAGTGATTGGCGGCCACGACGTAGTTGACGCCGTGCGCCTCGCCTCCGAGCTTCGCTATGGTGTTCGAAGTGCCGAAACTGCCGCCGATGACCTGCCCCTGCGCGACAGGAGTTGGCGGACCGTCTTCGGTGAATATCGCGACCACGCCGCCCGCGGCATTACCGTAAAGCGTCGAGAACGGCCCGCGCAGCACCTCGATGCGCTGCGCGGAAGCCAGGCTGAAGCTTCCCGTCTGGCCTTGGCCGTCCGGCATCGTCGCCGGAATGCCGTCCTGGAAGAGGCGTATGCCGCGGGCGCCGAAGGCCGCCCGCGCGCCGAAGCCGCGGGACGAGATCTGAAGGTCCTGCGCATAGTTCCAGCGATTCTGAACGACCAGCCCTGGCACGCGCGAGAGCGACTCGGACAGGTTGATCTGCAGCTGATCCTGCTGGATGCGCGTGGCGCTGACGCTGTCGATCGCGACGGGAAGGTCGAACGCGCGCTCTTCGATGCGGGTCGCAGTGACAACGAGCGGATCGACCGGGCGCGCATCCTGCGCCAGCGCGATATGCGGCCACAGTACTGCGGCGATCGCCGCGACGACCGCTTTGCGTTGAACCGGACATGCGCGGCGCTGTCGATGTTCTGCCACGTTCTGGGTGCCCATGGGTTGCCGCAAACTCGTGTAGGATAACCCATAGTCTGCGCCGCCTCCATTGTGGCGCCCCGCCTTGATTCGAAGGAGCAGTAGTCATGCGCTTGGCCCGGCTCATGATCGGCGCGACAATCCTTTCGGCCACGACCGTTCTCGGTGCGCTCGCCGCGCCATTTGCGTATGTCTCCAACGAAGGCTCGGCTTCGGCATCGGTTATCGATACGGCGACCGACAAGGTGACCGCGACGTTCAAGGTCGGCGGAAAGCCGCGCGGCATTGCGGTCTCGCCCGATCAAAAACGACTCTATATAAGCGACCAGGCCGCCAATGCGGCGCTGGTCATCGACGCGTCCAACGGCGCCCTGATTGCCAAGATTGCGCTCGGCAGCTCTCCCGAAGGCATTTATCTGTCGTCCGACGGCCGGCTCCTTTCCGCCGCAGTCGAGGAAGACGATATGGTCATGCTCATCGACACCGTGACCGCCAAGATCGTGAAGCGGGTGAAAATGCGCGGGAAGAATCCGGAGCATGCGGTGTTCAGTCCCGACGGACGCTGGCTGTACGTCAGCAGTGAAGAAGCCGACAGCGTCGACATCGTCGATGTTGCCAAGGGCGAGGTGATCAAGTCGGTGAAAGTCGGCGACCGTCCGCGCGGCATCGGCTTTCTGCCCGACAGCACTCGCGCCTACGTCGCCGCGGAGAACGCCGACATCGTCAATGTCTTCGATGTCGCGACGCATGAAGTCATTGCGCGCATCAAGGCCGGCAGCCGGTCGAATGGCGTCACCGTGCGTCCCGACGGCAAGCGCGTCTACGTGAGTTCGGGCGGCGAAGGCACCGTGCAGGTTATCGACACGTCAACCAACGCGATTGTCGCTGCGATTCCCGTCGGCAAGCGGCCCTGGAACATGGCGATCACGCCGGACGGAAAGAAGTTGTACGTCGCGTGTGGTCGATCCAACGCGGTTGCGGTAATCGACACAGAGACGAATTCGAAGATCGCCGACATCGCCGTCGGACAGCTGCCCTGGGGCGTGGCGATCCATTGATTTGATCGTGCCATCGACCCGGCGCAGGACGCACCGCGAATGTCCGGATGTTCGGAAAGATTGAACGATAACCGAGCACACTGCTCTATCGAGCGGGCACTTTATTCCGGATCGGTTCGACCCATGAGTATGCGACGAAGGGATTTGCTGAAAGCACTCGGCGCGCTGGGCTGTGCCGCGTTGCCCGGCCGCACTTTGCCCGTTCGTGCGGCGTCGCCGGCGGCGGCTGGCGTCGTCGGCGATTACTGCGTGGCAAACGCCGCTTCCGGAGCCCTTTTCTTGCCCGCCAGCGCGGGGTGGTTCGGGCGCCTTGCCCCCGATGGCGCACCACTGACGATGCGAGCTTTGACCATCGCCGGCGCCGCCGGCACCTGGACGCAAGGATTCACCGTCGAACATCGCGGCAGGCGCTTCGTCAATCCGACGCTGATAATCGAGCGCGGCGAGCGCGTCAGGATCGACCTCCAGAATGCGCTGCTGGAGCCGACCATCGTGCACTGGCATGGCCTTGCCGTCGATACGCACAACGACGGCGCCGCCGTGCCCCCGGTCGCGCCGGGCGAACGTTACTCGTACACTTTCGACGTGCGCGATCGCGGCTCGCTGTATTGGTATCACCCGCATCCGCACGGCCTGACCGCAGGCCAGATCTATCGCGGAATGTTCGGCCTGATCGAAGTCGAGGACGACGACGAGCGCGCGCTCCGCGCCGCGCTCGATCTCGTTCCCGGCAAGAGCGAGGTTCCGCTGATCCTCCAGGATCGCCGCGGCGCCGAGTACACCGCGACCGATTCCGATCGCCTGCACGGATTGTTCGGCAACGACATCCTCGTCAACGGCACTGTATGCCCGTATCTGGACGTCGCCTCCCGCATTTATCGCTTTCGTGTGCTCAACGCATCGAACGCACGCACCTATCGGCTTGGTCTGCGCAGCGCCGATGGAAAGGCGCTGTCATTTACGCTGCTCGGCACCGACGCGGGCCTGCTCGCTGCGCCGCGCCGCTGCGACGAAGCGTTCGTGGCATCGGCCGAGCGCATCGACATCCTCGTCGACCTGAGCGATGCCGCGGTTGGCGACACCGTTCTTCTCGAAACGCGCGCATTCGATCCGATGCACATGGAAATGGCCGGACCTGTCGCGGCGATGGATCATGCCGCCATGGGGCATATGGCGTCACCGGCGGCGGAAGCGGAGACGCCGCCCGCGGTCGATCACGCCGCGATGGGCCACGGCGGGAGTTTCCCGGAGGGCACGCTGCGCACTTTGCTGCAGCTTAGAGTGCGCGAGCGCATCGCCTATCGAGCGAGGATTCCGGAGCGATTGTCGACCATCGTGCCGATCGATGTCGGGCCCGCGACCGAGCGCCCGTTGCGGCTTGGCTTCGCCAAAGGACGGTGGCGCATCAACGATCGCGTATTCGCGATGGGCGAAACCCCGATCGAAGTCAAACGCGATACCGTCGAGACGTGGCTGATCCGCAACTATTTCAACAGCATGCCGCATGCGATGCACTTGCACGGATTCCACTTTCAGGTTCTCGAGCGCGAGACCAGTCCCGAGCAGATCGCAGCGCTCAAGGTCGACGGCCACGGGCGCCTGGCGACCGATTTGGGCTGGAAGGACACGGTGCTGGTCTGGCCGGGCGAGAGCGTGAAGATCGCGATCGATTTCACCTTGCCGTTCGCCGGCGAACAAACGTACATGTTCCATTGCCACAACCTCGAGCACGAGGACGGCGGCATGATGCTCGGCGTCAAAGTCGCGTGATCGCCGCCGTGCGTTACACCGTCGTACCGTATCGGTCTGCGCGGCCTGACGGACGGGCGCGCACTTAGAGCAGGCGCGCGTGAAATCGGAGATGGTCTTCGATAAAACTGGCGATGAAGAAGTAGCTGTGGTCGTAGCCTTCCTGCATCCGCAACTCGAGCGGGATATTGCGCTGGACGCACGCCTGTTTCAGCAAATCAGGCTTGAGTTGCTCATCCAGGAATGGGTCCTTGCTCCCTTGGTCGACCAGGAGCGGCGGTCCACTCCAGCCCCGGTCTTCGAGGAGTGCCGTTGTATCGTAGTCGCGCCATCGTGTGCGGTCGCCTCCCAGATAGCCGGCAAGGGCTTTTTCGCCCCATGGACAACACATCGGTGCGCATATCGGGGCAAAAGCCGATACAGACCTGTAAGCATGCGGATTCCTGAGCGCAATGGTCAGCGCGCCATGTCCACCCATGGAATGACCGAAGATTCCGGCACGTGACGGATCGACCGGAAAGTTTACCGAGACGACCTTGGGCAACTCCTTGGTGACATAAGAATACATTCGGTAGCCACGTGCCCATGGCTCTTCGGTGGCATCGACATAGAAACCCGCGCCAAGGCCAAAGTCGTAGCTTGCAGCTTCCCCGGGAAGCTTGAGGCCTCGGGGACTCGTATCGGGCACGACAATCGCAAGGCCAAGCTCAGCGGCAACGCGTTGCGCTCCGGCTTTGACAATGAAATTTTCTTCGGTACAGGTTAGCCCCGAGAGCCAATAGAGTGCCGGCACCCGGCTCGTCTGCGCCTGCGCCTGCGGCGGCAGGAAGACGCCGAAGCGCATGGTGCATTGCGTTTCGGCGGAGTCGTGCGCGTACGTTCCCTGGACGCCGCCGTAGCATTTGTTTTGCGATACCGTGGTGATGGTCATGTGGCGGGTCAAGCGACACGCGCTTGGATCGCGCTCTGTCGCATCAGGACAGGCGCGAAGGATCGGCGCGACGCTCGCGCCGATCCTGCCGTTCCCGGCCGGAATCGCGACCCCGTGGGACCGGTGGCACCCTGTTTGGCGGGCCTCTCCTAAGCGTGGAAGAGCGTGCCCTTGGTTTTCGCCGCATGCGTGGCAATCATGTCCATGAGCGGCGGCGACAGGCAATCATAAGGCTCCAGGCC
>JADGRP010000321.1 GCA_017880805.1 Burkholderiales bacterium | reverse complement strand
CTCGCGCAGCGCGATCATGACCGCCGCCGAACCGTAGAGGCCGGCGACGCCATCGGCCAGATACATCGGCGGCAGCACGGGCTCGCGGTCGGCGAAACCGTTGATCGCCGCGAAACCCGACATTCCTTCGACGAGCGTGCCGAAGCCCGGCCGCCGCTTGTATGGACCCGTCTGGCCCCAGCCGGAAATGCGCACGATGATGAGCTTCGGATTTTTAGCGAGCAGTACGTCGGGACCGAGGCCCATTTCTTCGAGCGTGCCGGGACGAAAGCTTTCCACGAAGACCGCCGCCTTCGGCAGCATCTTGAGCAGGAGGTCGCGCGCTTCGGGCTTGCGCAATTCGAGGCCGAGGCTTTTCTTGTTGCGCGCGTAGATTTTCCAGTTGGTCGCCACACCGTCGGTCTGCCATGCGCGTAACGTGTCGCCAGCCGGCGGTTCGATCTTGATGACTTCGGCGCCGAAATCGCCGAGCACCTGCGTCAGCGTATTGCCGGCGACGAGGCGCGACATGTCGAGGATGCGGACACCGTCGAGCGCGCCCTTGGCGTCGGGCTGAAACGATTTTTTCCGCAGCGCGCTTTTCATTCGGGCTTGATGTTCGCGGCTTTGACGACCTTGGTCCACTTCGCGATCTCGTTTTTCACAATCGTGTTGAAGCCGTCGGGCGTGGTCGGTGCGCCGACAGCGCCGAAATCGGCGAAACGCTTTTTCATATCGTCGGTCGTCATCGTTTTGTGGATTTCGGTGTTGAGGCGATCGATGATGGGCTTGGGCGTTTTGGACGCGACAAACACGCCCCACCACAAATCGTTGTCGTAGCCGGGCAGCGTTTCGGCGATCGCCGGCAGGTTCGGCAGAAACGACGAACGTTGCGGGCTGCTGACGCCGATGGCGCGCAGGCGTCCCGATTGCATCTGTGCTTCGACCGCCGTCAGGCTCACCAGCAACACCTGCACCTGGCCCGCCATCAGATCGGTGATCGCCGGCGCCATGCCTTTGTGCGGCACGTGCACCATGTCGATCTTCGCCATCGATTTCAGCACTTCGACGCCGAAGTGATTGATGCCGCCGATCCCAGACGAGGTGTAGTTGAGCTGGCCGGGCCGCGCGCGCGCAATCGCGATCAGCTCCTTGACGTTTTTCGCAGGCACCGACGGATGCACCACCAGCACCATCGGCCCGCGCGCGATCATCGTGATGCCGGTGAGATCGTTGATCGGGTCGAACGGCAGTTTCGCCATCAGCGCAGCGCCCGTGGTGTAAGTGGTCGAGGTCATGTAGAGCGTATTGCCGTCCGGCGGCGCCTTGGCCGTGAGGTCGGCGGCGATCATCTGCGAGGCGCCGGGGCGGTTATCGACGATCACCGGCCGGCCGAGCGCTTCGGAGAGACGCTGGCCGATGGCGCGCGCGAAAATGTCGTTGCTGCCGCCGGCCGGCGCGCCGACGAGGAAGCGCACATTCTTGGCGGGCTGCGCCGACGCGGACGACGGGGCGATGGCGATCGCGAGGCCGGCTGCGACCGCGATCGATTGCGCTGAGAGTTTCATTTTTTCACCTCCACGATAGCATCCATGACGAGTTCCATCAAATCGGGTTTGGTGTGGTTGACGTACTGCGGCAGCCCAAGCTTCCGAGGGAAATGATCCGAATGCCGAAGGAAGATTATGCCACGGCGAGGAACGCTTGCGCTAAAATTGCCCTCGTTCATTTCGCCGCGCCGCGTTTTCGCATGAAGCGCCGCGGACATTTTTCAGAGCCGATTCAGGAGACAGTCATGACCGATATGTCATCGGGCGCGTCGCGCCTTGCTTCCGCCGGTGCGCGTTTCCGCGCCGCCGTCGCCGCCGAAAAACCGCTGCAGATCGCGGGCACCATCAACGCCTACCATGCGCGCATGGCTGAGCGTGTCGGCTACCGTGCCATTTACCTGTCGGGCGGCGGCGTTGCCGCCGGTTCGCTCGGGGTCCCCGATCTGGGCATCAGCAACCTCGACGACGTGCTGACCGACATCCAGCGCATCACCAATGCCAGCGACTTGCCGCTGCTGGTCGATGTCGACACCGGTTTCGGCTCGAGCGCATTCAACGTCGCGCGCACCGTGAAATCGCTGATCAAGTTCGGCGCGGCAGCCATGCACATCGAGGACCAGGTCGGCGCCAAGCGCTGCGGCCACCGCCCGGGCAAGGAACTGGTGTCGCTCGAGGAAATGGTCGACCGCATAAAGGCTTCGGTCGACGCCAAGACCGATCCCGCTTTCGTGGTAATGGCGCGCACCGACGCGCTCGCGGTCGAAGGCTTTCAGGCGACGATCGACCGCGCTTGCGCATGTGTCGAGGCGGGCGCGGATATGATCTTTCCCGAAGCGATGACCGAGCTTTCGATGTATAAGAAATTCGCCGACGCGGTGAAAGTGCCGATCCTCGCCAACATTACCGAGTTCGGCGCAACGCCCTTGTTCACGGTGGCGGAACTCAAAAGCGTCGACGTGGCGATGGTGCTGTATCCGCTGTCGGCGTTTCGCGCGATGAATGCCGCCGCGCTCAAGGTCTTTCAGGCGATCCGCAAGGACGGCACGCAGAAAAACGTGCTCGACACCATGCAGACGCGCAACGAGCTCTACGATTACCTGAACTACCACGCCTACGAGCGGAAGCTCGACCAGTTGTTCGCCAAAGGCAAGAAAAAGTAGAAGTCCCGATCGAACAGAAGTACCGCTATCCGTATCGCGAGACCAGCCGCCATACCTATATGCTGGTGAAAACCTCCGATAGATGGCGGGTGGAGGAGAACATTCATCCGGCGCCGCGATCGAGCACACCGCATCGCCAGCGCAAATAGGGCGGCGCGCACTCCTTGCGGGAAGCGTCAGGCGGGTGTACTGGAGTCGCATTGCTCGAACGAGCAAGGCAGGCGTATGCTGTTACTTTCACTATCTACGCGAACGGTGCAAGCCGCCTGCAGCGAGCAATGCGAGCAAGCACGTCAGGAACAGCATGGATGTTCAAGGCTCCTCGCCGGTCCCAATTCTTCGGGAGTAGCCTTGTCGCATAAGCCGCGTTATGTAAACCCTTTCGCCAATTGACAAAAATAATTCTGGCGATTTGGCACTATCAGTAAAATCCTCATTCCTTCAATCCATTGCACCTGGTACGCTCGGCTGTCGAAAACGCGCGTTCGACAGCCTGCCGGGCGGCGCATTCGACAGGGGCAGAGAACGACGTAATTACAGAGGGTTGGCGAAGGGCATCGCCTCCCTTTTGGATGCCGCTGTCGAAAACGTCCTCCTGTGCCAAGCAATTACCGCCGTTGAGACGAAGGAATGTTCCGCGTCAATGAGTGGTCTGTCGATTGTGCGTCCACGAATGTACCCCGGGAAACTACTTTCGACACCGGCTAGCGCTTGGTGCGCGTGGCCACCTCCTTCACGCAAGCAATCGGCAGGAAGAGATTCAACGGCCGATCAGCCAGCTCAAGGAATCCATACTTGAGATAGAAGCGCTTCGCTTGCTCGTCCTTGGCATCTACGAGGAGCGCCACGGCACCGATAATTGCATCCACCTGACCAACGTTCCACATAGCGTGGAAGAGCATGTACTCCCCTACCCCTTGCCCCTGATACGCCTTCCCCACTGCGAGCCGACCCAGGCGCACCGCGGGAATACGTTGCGGAAATTTGTTCCGGAACGGCTCTGTTAACTCTTCGCTCCGTATCTCGCAGCCGTTCAGCGAGTAAAAAGCGACTATACGGCCCGGGTCGCTCTCTTCATACGCGACGTAGACTCTGGCGAGGCTCTTCCTGACATGCTGCCCGGCAATCTGCCGGAGGTAATTATTTAGCTCGGGTTTTCCGCAGTCGAACGACGCCCTGTCGTGGCGACCACTCAATTCGCTGACTTGCAGCATCAAACGTCTCCGTAAAGCGTGCTGCTGCCTTCTTAAAGGCCGCCGTGCTGGCCGGCGGATTGGCAAGCGCTCGAAAGAAAACCTCGGCATCACGCTTGGAAAGCGAAATAAGGTTCTCCTTCTCGATGATCGCTTCCGCCTCCTTCAGCGCGGACTGAACTAAAAACTGATTCAGCGTTGCCCCCGTCAGGTCAGCCGCATACTGCAGCCGCTCCTGGACTTTTTTGGGCACCCGCGCGGTTACACGCGCCTCATTACGTCGAGCAACAGCTTGGTTAGTCATATCGAGAACTAAATTGCCGCAATCAGATGAATGGGTCCCGCAGTCAAACGTTAATCGTTCCACGGTGGGTAGCTGGCTACCGTGAGGACAGTATACCACATGGGTGCCAAAATGGCACATTCGGTTGGCTAGGGGTATCATCAATGCAGGGTGCCCTGTGGTCTGATTCGGCGCGGAACTGACAAACGGCGGTTTCATCCTGTTCTGAGATAACTTGGGGGAGATTGCGTGACTGGCATGTTACTTTCGAAAGGGTTCGTCGCTACTTTCGGCCAGCAGTTGAACGAGGTTGCGCGCGGCGCCGAGCTTGTGCTCGATATCGTGCATCTGCCCGATGACGCGCAGGCGCGGCTCGCGCAGGCCGACTGCGATCGCATCGAAGTGGCGCTGCAGACACGCGATATCCGCTTCTCCGAACATTACCGGAGCTTCGTCGATACACTGATCGCGGCCAGGAATCTGAAATGGGCGCATTTCCACAGCGCCGCCATCGAACAGCTCGCCTTTGTGCCGCTGCTGCTGGCGCGTGGCGTCAGGCTGACCACTTCGGCCGGCAGCGACGGCG
>JADGRP010000005.1 GCA_017880805.1 Burkholderiales bacterium | reverse complement strand
GTGTGTCGTGCCAACTCGCGATGCGCGCCCACATCGTCGGCCGGCATCGGCTCCTCGAACCACGCGATGTCCAGCGCCTCCAGATGCCGCGCGCGACGGATCGCCTCGGGCAGCGCAAAGCCCTGGTTGGCGTCGGTCATGATGTCCCATGCCGGCCCGACCGCGTCGCGCACCGCGCCGAGCCGCGCCACGTCTTCCGCCACATGCGGCCGGCCGATCTTGATTTTGGCGCCGCCAAAGCCTTGCGCCTTTGCCCTGAGCGCGTCGTCGACCAGTGCGGCGGGCTCGAGATGCAGCCAGCCTCCTTCGGTCGTGTACAGCGGCAGCGACGTCTTGGCGCCGCCCGCGAGGACGGCAAGCGGCAGTTTCGCCCGCCTGCAGCGCAGGTCCCACAGTGCGGTGTCGATCGCGGCAAGCGCGAGCGAAGTGATCGCGCCGACCGATGTCGCATGCGTGCTGAAAAGCAGGTCACGCCAGACCGCTTCGATCGATTCCGCTTCGCAGCCGATGAGCATAGGCGCCAGATGATCGCGCAGCAGCGCCACGATAGACGAGCCGCCGGTGCCTATGGTGTAGGTGTACCCGGTACCGATCGCGCCATCGCGGTCGAACACGCGAACGATCGGCGTCTCCTGCGACACGAAGCTCTGGATCGCGTCGGTGCGTCGGACTTTGGGCTTGAGATCGACGAGGGTCAGCTCGACGCGTTCGATGAGAGCCATGTGTGACCTGAGGAGCCGTGAAGGTGCGGCGAATCAGATAAGCGTCAAATTCTCAGCTTTTGTCCAGCCGCGCCCGAAAGCGATTCGTCGCCGCGACCAGCTCGCGCGCGATGCCGGGCTCGCGCGCTGAATGTCCGGCGTCGGCGACGATGACGTACTCGGCTTGCGGCCACGCGCGATGCAGCTCGTCGGCGGACAGTATCGGGCATACCACGTCGTAGCGTCCCTGCACCATGGTGCAGGGCAGGTGGCGGATGCGGTCGATGTTGTCGAGCAGCTCGTTGTCCGGCAGAAAGATATTGTGGACGAAGTAATGCGCTTCGATGCGGGCGATCGCCAGCGCCACCGCGTCCTCGTCGAAATGCGCGACCAGATCAGGGTCGGGCAGCAGCGTCGAGCACGAGCCTTCGTAGCGGCTCCACGCGTGCGCGGCGGGCATGTGAATCTTCGGATCGGGGCTCGTCAGCCGGCGATAGTAGGCCGCGAGCAGATCGCCGCGATCTACCTTGGGAAGAAATTCCTCGAAGCTGCGCCACGCTTCTGGAAACAGGTAGCGCATCTGGTAGAGAAACCAGTGGATCTCCAGTGGACGGCAAAGGAAGATTCCACGCAGCACCAGCGCGAGTACACGCGTCGGATGCGCTTCCGCGTACGCGAGCGCCAGCGTCGACCCCCATGAGCCGCCGAAGACGAGCCATCGCTCGATCCGCAGGTGCCCGCGCAGCCGCTCGAGGTCGGCGACAAGATGTCCTGTCGTGTTGTCGGTCAGCTCGCCCAGCGGTATCGATTGCCCGGCGCCGCGCTGATCGTAGACGACGATGCGATAGAACGCGGGATCGAAAAAACGCCGGTGGTCCGGCGAGCTGCCGCCGCCCGGTCCGCCGTGCAGGAAGACGGCTGGGACGCCGCGGCGATTGCCCGACTCCTCCCAGTACATCGTGTGCAGGGCATCGAGCGCGAGCCGCCCGCTACGGTTGGGCCCGAGCGCCGGGTAGAGGAAATCGTCGCGCGAGAGCATGCGCGTTGCCGCATGCGAGGGCACGCAAGCAGGATCGGTGTCAGCCATCGCGGTTCAGGAAGTGGGGGTGGCGCGGGTCCGGAATGTCAGCGCGCCAACGCGTCGCATGCTGCGGTCAACTCCAGCCCGGTTGATGGACCTCGGCGTGCGCGCGCCGACCGCAATGGCCGTCATCCGTCAGCGTCCTTTCTTGAATGCGACGACCTTCTGCTTTTGCTCGCCCAGTCCCTGGATGCCCAGCGTGACGACGTCGCCGGCCTTGAGAAACTGGGGCGTTGGCTTCATGCCCATGCCCACGCCCGGCGGAGTCCCGGTGGTGATCACGTCGCCCGGGAGCAGCGTCATGTATTTGGACACGTCGGCGACCACGGCGGCGACGCTGAAGATCATCGTTCGCGTATTGCCGGTTTGCCTGCGCTGGCCGTTGACGTCGAGCCACATGTCGAGGTTTTGCGGATCCTTGATTTCGTCGGCGGTCACCATCCATGGCCCGAGCGGGCCGAAGGTGTCGCAGCCCTTGCCTTTGTTCCATTGCGAGGCGCTGCGCTTCATCTGGTATTCGCGCTCCGAGACGTCGTTGATCACGCAATAGCCGGCGACGTATTTGAGCGCGTCCTTGACGGCGACGTGTCGCGCCGTGCGGCCGATGACCACGCCAAGCTCGACTTCCCAGTCGGTATGCGTCGAGTCCGGCGGCAGCATCACGTTATCGTTGGCGCCGACGATGCAGGTCTCCGACTTGAAAAACACGATCGGATATTCGGGAATCGGCGAGCCGGTTTCCTTGGCGTGATCGATGTAATTCAAACCGATCGCTACGAATTTCGGCGGAGTGGCGATGCATGGGCCGAGGCGGGGCTTGCCTTTTACCAAGGGCAGCTTCCTGGTGTCGAGCTTGCGCAATTTCGCGAGCTCGCCCGGCGCCAGCGTCGTGGCGCCGATGTCCTTCACCTTGCGCGACAGATCGCGCAACTTGCCGTCGGCGTCGATCAGGCCGGGCTTTTCCTTGCCGGCGGCACCAAAGCGTACGAGTTTCATGAGTGCTCCTTATGCAAAACAAAGAGAATGCGGGTATCGATGCGGATTGATAGTGGCGGGACTTCAAATGGTCATTCCGCCATCGACGGAATAAACGTTGCCGGTCGCGAACGCCGACTCGTCCGAGGCAAGGAACACGACGACAGGCGCGATTTCCTCGGCTTTGGCCAGCCGGCCCATGGGCTGACGCGCGATGAACGCCTTGCGGGCCTCGACCGGATCGGCCTGGGCGTTGATACGCTCATGCAGCGAAGGCGTGTCGACCGTTCCCGGCGCGATCGCGTTGCAGCGTATGCCCCGGGTCACAAAGTCCGCGGCAACGGCCTTGGTCAGTCCGATGACGGCGGCCTTGCTCGCACCGTAGACGAAGCGGTTCGGAATGCCCTTGATCGAGCCGGCGACCGAGGCCATGTTGATGATGCTGCCGCCGCCGTTGGCGAGCATGCGGGGCAGCGCGCACTTGATCGTCATGTACATCGAGCGAACGTTGAGATTGAAGCTGAAGTCCCAGTCCTTGGGCGTGCAGTCGAGCACCGTTCCGTTGTGCACGTATCCCGCGCAATTGAACAGGACCGATAGCGGCGGCAGTTCGTCTATGGTCTTGGCGACCGCCTTGTCGTCGAGAACGTCGAGCGCTCGCGCGGTGATGCCGGCGATGCCCGCGTAGCCATCGAGCGCCTTGGCGTTGACGTCGGTGGCGTAGACGTGCGCGCCTTCCCGTGCCATGGCGAGCGCGGTCGCGTGGCCGATGCCCTGGCCTGCCGCGGTGATGAGCGCGACCTTGCCTTTGAGTCGTCCAGCCACTGGTGAACCTCCGTGAGTTTTGCCGCGAGTGCGGTGCCCGAGTCGGGCGTGCGGGTCTATTTTACCAAGTGCAGCCGGGATCGGCAGGAAATTGGTAAGACCACTTGACCAAAGCGCCGGATTTTGTTTAGCTACGCTGTTTCGGTCAAAGACGTTAAGGGGGCGGCGCGGATCACCATCCGATCCGCGTCTCGGACGCGCACATGCCCATCCACAGCATCGAGCCCCGCCGGCTTTACCGCCAGATCGCCGATCAGATCCGGACCTTGATTCGCGCCGGGGAGTTTTCCGCGGGTTCGCGCCTGCCGCCGGAGCGCGATCTCGCACGCCAGCTCGGCGTTTCGCGCCCCTCGGTGCGCGAAGCGCTGATTGCGCTCGAGGTCGAAGGCCTGGTCGACGTGCGCATCGGCTCCGGCATCTACGTGCTCGCGCCGGGGCGCAATGGAAAGCACGAAGTGCAGGCGACCGCCGGCCCGTTCGAGTTGCTCAGGGCGCGCTGGGTGATCGAGGGCGAGTGTGCCGCGTTGGCCGCAAAGGTGGCGAAGAAGGCTCAGATCGAAGCCATGGAGGAAGCGCTGGACCTGATGCAGAAGGAGATGACGGGCGAGAGGCAGCCTCTCAACGCCGATCGTCTGTTTCATTTGCGCATTGCCGAGGGAACGGGCAACGGCGCGCTGGTCCAGGTGGTGAAGATGTTGTGGGAGGAGCGCGACGGCCCGCTGTACAAGCAACTCGAGCACCATTACGACGTGCCGCAGTTGTGGGTGTCGGCGCTCGGAGAGCATCGCGCGGTGTTGAAGCCGATCGCAGCGCACGACCCCACTGCCGCGCGGATCGCGATGCAGCGCCACCTGAACCAGGCATACAAGCGCTTCAGCACTGGCTGGGACGCACTTCATTAGAACGGGAGCGAGAACATGCTTGCATGCCGCATTCACGCCAAGGAAGACCTTCGCATCGAGGCCGCCGATGATCCACAAATCGGTCCGGGACAGGTCTTGATCCGCCTCGGCGCCGGCGGCATCTGCGGCTCCGATCTTCACTACTATTTCGAAGGCAGGAACGGCAGCTTCGTGATTCGCGAGCCGCTGATTCCGGGACACGAGGCGTCCGGCGTAGTGGCAAAGGTCGGTCCCGGCGTGACGCGCGTCAAGGCCGGCGACAAGATCGCCGTGTCGCCCTCGCACGCGTGCGGACATTGCGATTACTGCCGCGAGGGACGCGAGCACTTGTGCCGGAACATGCGCTTTCTCGGCAGCGCCAGCTTGTATCCGCACGTGCAGGGCATGTTCTGCGAATATTTCGTCATGGGCGAGCGGCAGTGCTATCCCGTCGCCGGGGACATCTCTCTGGGCGAGCTTGCATTTGCCGAGCCGTTAGCCGTGGCCCTGCACGCGGTGAATCGCGGCCCCGCGCTGATGGGCAGATCGGTGCTGATCACCGGCGCCGGTACCATCGGCTGCCTCACGGTGATCGCGGCGCGTCTCGCCGGAGCGCGGCAGATCACGGTGTCCGATATTCTCGAGCGGCCGCTGGCTACGGCGACCGAGGTGGGCGCCGATCGCACGATTCGAGCCGATCGCGACGCCGACGTGCTCGCCGCGCCACAATTCGACGTCGCCTATGAAGTTTCAGGCAGCTTCGCGGCGCTGAAAGCGTGCGTGGCTGCGGTGAAGCGTGGCGGCACCGTCGTGCAGGTGGGAACATTGCCGCACGAGCCGCTCCCGTTCGTCGTCAACGAGATCATGAGCAAGGAGCTCGACCTCAAGGGTGCTTTTCGCTGGGGGATCGAGTTCGACTGGGCGGTCGATTACCTGTCGTCGCGCCGGGTCGACGTGCGGCCGCTGCTTTCCGGACAGTTTCCGCTCCAGGATGCGGTCAAGGCGTTCGAGCTGGCGAAGGACAAGACCCGCAGCACCAAGGTCCAGGTGATCGCGGCATGATTACTTACAAGAGGAGGAGCAGCATGTTTCGGATTGCCAGGTATGTCGCAAAGTACGTCCTTGTGGTCGTCGCGCTTGCCGTTGCCGCGGGAAGCGGGAACGCTGTAGCGCAGCAAACCAAGCTCAAGTGGGCGCACGTGTACGAAACGTCGGAGCCGTATCACAAGTGGTCGGTGTGGGCCGCGGGTGAGATCGAAAAGCGGACTGGCGGCAAATACCACATCGACGTTTTTCCGGCGTCGACGCTGGGCAAGGAATCCGACATCAATCAGGGCCTGACGCTCGGCACCGTGGACATGATCATCTCCGGATTATCGTTTGCCGCGCGCACCATGCCGAGGATCGGCGTCGGCTACTACCCGTACACGTTCCGCGACGGCGAGCACCTGATCAAATTTTCGAAGAGCCCGTTGTTCAAGGAGATGGTCGACGAGTACCGCAACAAGACAGGTATCCAGATCACGGCGATGACGTACTACGGCGCACGGCATACGACGTCGAACAAGCCGTTTACCGATTGTGCCGGAATGAAGGGTCTGAAGATGCGCGTCCCCGACGTGCCGGCTTACCTTGCGCTGCCCAAGTCATGCGGGGCCAACCCGACGCCCATCGCATTTGCGGAGGTTTACCTCGCCCTGCAGAACGGCACCGTCGACGCACAGGAAAATCCGCTGACGACGATCGAGGCCAAGAAATTCTACGAAGTGCAGAAGTACGTCATCCTCACTGGGCACATCGTCGACTCGCTGGCAACGCAGGTCGCGCCGCACGTATGGGCCAAGCTGTCCGACCAGGAAAAGAAGATTTTCACCGATGTGACGCAGGAAGCGGCCGCCAGCGCGACAGCTGAAATTCAAAAGCGCGAGGGGGAGCTCGCGGACGAGTTCCGCAAGAAAGGCCTGACGGTCACCGCGGTCGACAAGAAATCGTTTCAGGACGCGATCCTGAAGAACGTTACCTTTGAATCGATGGGCTACTCGAAGGCCGATTGGGACAAGATCCAGTTGATAAAGTGACCCATCCCCGCGAAAGCGGGGATCCATTTTGACCCTGGAGACAATGGATTCCCGCCTTCGCGGGAATGACGGGCATGAGGGTGAGGGCATTTGCGCATCATTGGCAAGCGAATGCCGCTGGGTTCCCGCTTTCGCGGGAACGACGGAGCTAGTGAGCGCTTGTTATTGCGCATCTGTCCGCGAGCGCGCGACCTGACGATTTGAGCACAACGATCCCTTGAAAAAGACCAAGCCTCCCGCCGCGTCCCAGGAAGAGCACGTCCTCGACGAGACGGGGCACATGCACATCACCGACGCGCCGGTCGACCTCTCGCATTACACCTTCGAGGCCTGGATCGCGTTCTTCTTTTTCTGGGTCCTCGCAGTCAACATCTTCTACCAGTTCTTCACCCGCTACGCACTTAACGACTCGGCATCCTGGACCGAGGAAATCGCCCGCTACCTCCTTATCTGCGTGGTCTTTGTCGGCATTGCGGATCTGGTGCGACTCGATCGCCACATCCAGGTGGACATCGCGTACCGCTACTTGCCCAAGGCCGTTTGCCGCGTCATGTCCACCGTGGTCGACGTGGTCCGCATCGCGTTTTTCGCCTACGCCGTGGTGCTCACCTGGCAGATGATGCAGAAGATGGGCAGCTACAAGATGACGATCGTCGATCTGCCGATGAACAGCGTCTACGCGGTGTGCTGCTTCGGTTTCGCCTGCGCCGCGGGGCGCTCGGTTCAGGTCGCCATCGAGCATTGGCGGCAAGGCTATAGCGTGCTCGAGCGGCCGGAAAGCGCGATCGAGGAAACGCTTTGATCCCTGCGCTGCTCGGCTCGTTCCTGGCCGCGATGGCCACCGGCGTGCCGGTCGCCATCGCGATGGCGGGATCGGCGCTGATCTACATCCTGCTGACCGGCGATTTGCCGCCCTTCGTGGTGATCCACCGCATGGTCAGCGGCATCGACAGTTTTCCGCTGCTCGCGGTGCCGTTTTTCATCATGGCCGGCAATCTGATGAACCACGCAGGCATCACCAACCGCATTTACAATTTCGCACTGTCGTTGGTGGGCTGGCTCAAAGGCGGCCTCGGGCATGTGAACATCATCGGCTCGGTAATTTTCGCCGGCATGTCGGGGACCGCGATCGCCGACGCCGCAGGCCTGGGAACCATCGAGATCAAGGCCATGCGCGACCAGGGATACGACTTGGGGTTCTCGGTCGGCGTCACCGCGGCGTCCGCCACGCTCGGTCCGATCATCCCGCCATCGCTTCCGTTCGTGATCTACGGAATGATGGCTAATGTGTCGGTCGGTCAGCTCTTTCTTGCCGGGATCGTTCCCGGTTTGGTCATGGCGGTGCTGATGATGCTCACCGTCGGCTTTTACGCGCACAAGTACCACTGGGGAAGTGACATCCCATTCGAGTGGCCGCGGCTGGGCAAGGCAGTGCTGGAACTTGGCGTCGTCATCGGCTTTCCGCTGGCGATGTGGGGCATGGTCGTTGGCGGCATGCCGTTCAATGCCTCGTTCGGCCTCTGTCTGCTCGCGCTTTTGGCTGCCGACTACAAGTGGACGTTCGACGCGGTGACGCCGATCATGACGCCGGTACTGCTGATCGGCGGTATGACCACGGGCGTTTTCACGCCCACCGAAGGCGCGATCGCGGCGTGCGTCTGGGCGCTTTTCCTGGGACTGGTCTGGTATCGCACGCTGACGTGGCGGATGCTGGTGAAAGTTTCGATGGACACCATCGAGACGACGGCGACGGTCATGTTCATCGTCGCCGCGGCGTCGATTTTCGGATGGCTGCTCACCGCGACACGGGTCACCGACATGGTCGCCGTGTGGGTGCTTTCATTCACCCACAGTCCGTGGGTATTCCTGCTCCTTGCCAACTTGCTGATGTTGTTCGTCGGATGCTTTCTGGAGCCGACCGCGGCGATTCTGATTCTGGTCCCGGTGTTGATGCCGGTGATTCAGCAGCTCGGCATCGACCCCGTGCATTTCGGGCTGGTGATGGTGCTGAACCTCATGATCGGGCTCTTGCACCCGCCCATGGGCATGGTGCTGTATGTGCTGGCGCGAGTCGCCAATCTGTCGATCGAGAAGACCACCATGGCGATTCTCCCCTGGCTGGTGCCGCTGCTGCTCAGTCTGATTCTGATTACCTACGTGCCGTCGATTTCCTTATGGCTACCGCACTTGTTTTACAAATGAACCGCCGTTGCCAAGAGACATCTAACCGTTCTGCACCTTGATTTGCATCCTAACGCTTGGCCGGGAGGCTGGCATGCTAACCAAAACTTCTTTTACGATCCGGCTGCATCCGAACGACGACGTGGTGATCGCGCGCCAGCAGCTCGTGTCAGGCACCACGCTGATCGACGAGAACGTCAAAATTTCCGGGCTCATTCCTCCGGGACACAAGGTCGCGACGCGCGCGATTGGCGTCGGCGAGCCTGTCAAGCGCTATGACCAGATCATCGGTTTCGCCAAGCGGCCCATCGCCGCCGGCGAGCATGTCCATCTGCACAACTTGGCGATGGGCGATTTCGCGCGGGATTACGCGTTCGGCGTCGACGTGAAGCCGACGCAGTATGCCGACCCGGTGGCGACGTTCATGGGGATCGTTCGTCCCGACGGACGGGTCGCCACGCGCAACTATATCGGTATCCTCTCGACCGTGAACTGCTCCGCAACCGTCGCCCACGGCATCGCGGACACGTTCAAGGGCGCGGCGCTGGCGCAGTTTGCGAATGTCGACGGCGTGGTCGCGCTTACTCACGGCAGCGGTTGCGGCATGGACGTGCAGGGCGAGAGCATGCAGGTGCTGCGTCGAACGCTGGGCGGCTATGCGAAGCACGCCAATTTTGCAGGCGTGCTGATCGTCGGCCTGGGCTGTGAAGCGAATCAGATCAATGCGCTGCTCGGAGCGGAAGCCTTAAGCGAAGGGCCGCTCCTGCGCACGTTCAGCATCCAGGACACAGGCGGCACCGCGAAAGCCATCGCCAAAGGCGTCGCGATGGTCAACGAGATGCTGCCACATGCGAACGACGTGACTCGCTCGTCGGTTCCGGCAAGTCATCTGGTGCTCGGCCTGCAGTGCGGCGGTTCCGACGGTTACTCCGGCATCACCGCCAATCCTGCGCTGGGCGCCGCGGTCGACAGGCTGGTGCGCCATGGCGGCACGGCAATCCTTTCCGAAACGCCGGAAATCTACGGCGCTGAGCATTTGCTCACCCGGCGCGCGGTGTCGCGCGAAGTCGGTGAGAAACTGATCGAGCGAATCAAGTGGTGGGAGGAATACACCGCGCGCAATCGCGGCGAGATGAACAACAATCCTTCGCCCGGCAACAAGGCGGGCGGGCTCACCACCATACTGGAAAAGTCGCTCGGCGCGGTGGCCAAGGGCGGCACGACCAACCTCGTTGCCGTGTACGAATACGCGCAACCGGTGACGGCCAAGGGCTTCGTCTACATGGACACTCCCGGCTACGACCCGGTTTCGGCCACCGGGCAGGTCGCAGGCGGCGCCAACATGATCTGCTTTACGACCGGGCGCGGATCCGCGTATGGCTGCGCGCCGTCGCCGTCGCTGAAACTCTCCACCAACACCGCACTCTGGGAGCGCCAGGAGGAAGACATCGACATCAACTGCGGCGAAATCGTTGACGGCGGGGCGTCGGTCGAGTCGATCGGCGAGCGATTTTTTCAGTTGATACTCGATACGGCGTCGGGAAAAAAGAGCAAAAGCGAATTGCACGGATACGGACAGAATGAATTCGTGCCCTGGTACCTGGGCGCGGTGATGTAGTGGGAGGTGATGTGAAGTGAGGAGGGCGTGTCAATTGACAGCGTTGCGGCTTGTCCGTACGCTGCTTTAAGGCAAATGAGCGCCAAAGAGCGTAGTGTTTCGCAGCGTGGTTTTTTATCGAGGAGGAGTTTCATGAAGAAGTTCATCGCCGGCATCGTTGCCGGTTGCGCCATCGCATTCGGCGGCCAGGCGCTGGCGCAGGAAACGCTCACCGTGTGGTGGGTCAAGGGGTTCTACAAGTCGGAGGATGACGCGCTGTTCGCCGCCATCAAGAAATTCGAGGACAAGACCAAGGTCAAGGTCGAGCTGTCGCAATACCCCGTGCAGGACATGATTCCGAAGACCGTTTCGGCGCTCGATGCCGGAACGCCGCCCGATGTTGCCTACGCGGACGTCTATGATTTTCAGGTGACCGGCAAATGGGCCTTCGACGGCAAGCTCGAGGACATCACCGACGTCATTACGCCGCTGAAAGCGAGCTTTGCGCCGAACACCGTCGAGACGACTTTCCTTTACAACGACAAAAGCAAGAAGCGCGCGTACTACGCCTTTCCGATAAAGCAGCAGACGATGCACATCGAGTACTGGATCGACATGCTCGCCGACGCGGGCTTCAAGGAGTCCGACATTCCCACGGGCTGGAAGGATTACTGGTCCTTCTGGTGCGACAAGGTGCAGCCGGGCTTGCGGCAGAAGACCGGCCAGCGTCTCTTCGGCATCGGCCAGCCGATGGGTGTGGATTCGAGCGACTCGTTCTACTCGTTCCTGACGTTCATGGACGCATACAACGTCAAGCTCGTCGACGATAGCGGCAAGCTCCTGGTCGACGACCCGAAAGTGAAGCAGGGCTTGATCGGTGCGCTCAAGGATTACACCGACGTCTATACCAAGGGCTGCACTCCACCGTCATCGACGTCATGGAAGGATCCGGACAACAACGTCGCTTTCCACAACAAGACCACGGTGATGACGCACAACGCGACCATCTCCATCGCCGCCAAGTGGCTCGACGACGCCAACAACGAGACGCTGACCGCGGAGCAGCGCGCGCAGGCGAAGAAGAACTACGGTGAGTTGATCCGCACGGCGGGCTTTCCCAACAAGCCCGACGGCGCGAAGATGACTTATCGCACCGCGGTCAAGACCGGCGTGATCTTCGAGGGCGCCAAGAACAAGAAGCGCGCCAGGGAATTCGTCACTTTCCTGCTGCAGGAAGAGAATCTCACGCCCTACGTCGAAGGCGCTCTCGGCCGCTGGTTCCCGGTGACGAAGGCAGCGCAGCAACGGCCGTTCTGGCAGGCGGACCGTCATCGCCAGTCGGTCTACAACCAGTACGCGGCCGGGACCGTGACCTTCGAATTCACCAAGAACTACAAGTTCACGATCATCAACAACGAGAACGTCTGGGCCAAGGCCATGAATCGCGTCGTGAGCGAAAAAGTGCCGGTCGACAAAGCCGTTGACGAAATGATCGCGCGCATCAAGGCTATCGCCGGCTGAGCCAATTCGTCATTCCCGCGAAAGCGGGAATCCAGTGGCGTGTGAGCCAACGCCACTGGATCCCCGCTCAGTTACCAAAATAAGCGGGGACGACGGCTCATTTTACAGCGCGTCAAACACGCTACAACATGGCTACCCTCGCCATCCCTCGCGCCGAGCCCGCGCTTCCCGCAGGCCCGGCGAAGAGGCGTCTGTCGCCCTGGCAGACGTGGGGCCTGATTCTCATCGCGCCGTACGTTCTCGTATTCCTGGTCTTCGTCGTCTATCCGGTGGGCTACGGCTTGTGGCTCGCGCGGCATCCCGCGAGTTACGTCAAGCTGGTCGATGATCCGATCTTCGCGCGGTCGGTGGTCAACACATTGGTGTTTCTGATCGTCGGTATCAATTTGAAGATGGTCGTCGCCTTGTTTCTCTCGGGTTTTTTCGTGCGGGCACGAACCTGGATCAAGTGGCTGTCGCTGGTGTTCATCCTGCCCTGGGCGGTGCCGTCGATTCCGACCATCCTGTCGATCCGGTTCATGCTCAATCCCGAATGGGGCATCATCAATCACCTGATCTTCCGATTCACGGGAATGGACGGACCGAATTGGCTTAACGATCCCTATGTCGCGCTATCGATGGCTATTCTGGTTCACATCTGGAAATCGCTTCCATTCTGGACGTTGATCCTCATCGCCGGCAGGCTCGCGATTCCCGCGGAAATGTACGAGGCCGCGTCGGTCGACGGAGCATCGGGCTGGCAGAAGTTCAAGTTCATTACCTGGCCGTCGATGCAGACGCTCTATCTGACCTCGACCATCCTGTCGATGATCTGGACGCTGGGCGACTTCAACAGCGTTTATCTGCTTACCGGCGGCGGCCCGGCGGATCTGACGCACGTGCTGGCGACGCTTGGCATCCGCTACCTGCGGCTTGACCAGGTCGACCTTTCGATGGCCTCGATCGTATGCGCGATGCCGCTTGTCCTGCCGCTGGTGTATTTCATGATGAAGAGGCTCTCGAAATGAGGGCTTTCGAAATGAAGATGCCCACGCTCAAGGGCGTCGCGACGGAAGCGAAGCTGCTGCTGATCGGCATTCCCGTTCTCCTCTGGACACTTGTTCCGGTCTACCACATGTTCTTGTTTTCGATCTCGCCCAAGGAATCGGCGTTCGCCGGCAAGCTGTGGCCCGATCATCCGACCCTGCATAACTTCGAAGTCGTGTTCGGGCAGAAGCACTACTATCTCAGCCACTTCTGGCTGCAGTTGTGGAATTCGCTGCTGATCGCGGTGACGGTCGGAGCGCTGACTCTTTTCGTCGCGACCTGCGCCGCGTTCGCGATCAGCCGGCTCAAGGTCAGGGGCGGCAGGACGATCATGAACCTGGCGCTGTTCACCTATTTCATCCCGGCGGCGTTTCTTGCGGTGCCGATGTACAAGACCATGGGCAACTACGGCCTGCTCAACAACCAGTGGGCGCTGATCCTCGCCATGGTGACGATTGCAGCCCCGTATTCGATATGGGTCCTGAAGCAGGCGTCCGACAAGCTGCCGTATGAGCTCGACGAAGCGGCGAGGATGGACGGGGCGACGCCGCTGCAGCTTTTCCGGCTCGTGTACGTGCCGCTGATGATGCCGTCGCTGGTCGCGATCGGAACCTATGCGCTGCTGCTGGCGTGGAACGAATATCTGTACGCGTTTCTGCTGTTGTCCAACGACCGGCAGATCACGCTTTCGGTCGCGCTGGGCAACTTTCTCGCCGCCGACGATTCGCCGTGGGAACTGCTGATGACCGTCGGGCTCATCTACGCGCTGCCTCCGGCGGCAATCTACTACGCATTCAAGCGCTACATGGTCGGTGGCTTGACCGCGGGCGCGGTGAAGTCCTGAATGACCTCGTTCATTCGCGACCTCATTTGGGTCAACTGATCTCGGGACACTGACCATGGCATCCGTATCGTTCCACGGCATCGAGAAAAGCTTCGGGACCACCAAGGTGATCCACGGGATCAGCTTCGACATCAAGGACGGCGAGTTCATGGTGCTGGTGGGCCCGTCGGGATGCGGCAAGTCGACGCTGCTGCGCATGCTGGCGGGTCTCGAGGAAATCTCCGCCGGCACCATTGCCATCGACGGCAAGGTCGTCAACGACGTCGAATCGAAGGACCGCGACATCGCCATGGTTTTTCAGAGCTACGCGCTGTACCCGCACATGACCGTGGGGGACAACATGGCCTTCAGCCTCAAGCTGCGCAAGGCCGACGCCAAGGTGACCGCCGAGCGCGTCGCCAATGCCGCCAAGATTCTCAACCTCGGGCCGTACCTGGCGCGGTTTCCGCGCGAGCTTTCGGGTGGCCAGCGCCAACGGGTGGCGATGGGGCGCGCCATCGTGCGAGATCCGAAGGTTTTTCTTTTCGACGAGCCGCTGTCGAATCTAGACGCCAAGCTGCGCGTCGCGATGCGCGCCGAGATCAAGGCCTTGCATCAACGGCTGAAGACGACGACGGTCTATGTGACGCACGATCAGGTCGAGGCGATGACCATGGCCGATCGCATCGTGGTGATGCACGATGGCCGCATCGAGCAGATCGGCGCGCCGCTCGAGCTCTACGACCGGCCGGACAATCTCTTCGTCGCGCAATTCATCGGCTCGCCGGCCATGAACGTCGTGAACGGCACGGTGCGCCGCGCGAACGGCGGGGCGTGGGTCGAGGCGACCGGGGGCATGCGCTGGCCTCTGGGACACACTGCGGGCGCCGACGGTCAGGCGGTCGCGTACGGCGTGCGGCCGGAGCATCTGTCGCTCGGCGGCAGCGGGGCGGTGCCGGCGGAAATCATCGTGGTCGAGCCGACCGGGGCCGAGACCGAGCTGCTGGTGCAGGCCGGCGACGCGCAGATCGTGCTGGTCACGCATGGGCGTCCGGTCGTTAATCCGGGCGACAGGATCGGCCTCGCCGTCGATCCGGCCATGGTTCACGTCTTCGATCAGAAGACCGGCGCGCGCATTGCGGCGTGACGCTGAGCAAAAGTCTCATCTATCGATCCTTTTTCTGAGCAACCCGCATGAGCAAAAAAACTTCGAAATCCAAGCACGTCCTGCGTTCGACCCAATGGTTCGGCCGCCGCGATCGCGACGGGCTCGTACACCGCTCGTGGATGAAGAATCAGGGCATACCGCACGACCAGTTCGACGGCCGGCCGGTGATCGGCATCTGCAATACATGGTCGCAGGCCACGCCGTGCAATGCGCATTTTCGCGAGCTGGCGGAGCACGTTCGCTCCGGCGTGCTCGATGCCGGCGGCTTCCCGCTCGAGTTTCCGGTGATGAGCCTGGGCGAGACCCTGATGCGGCCGACTACCATGCTCTTTCGCAACCAGGTCTCGATGGACGTCGAGGAGTCGATACGCGCCAATCCGTTCGACGGCGTGGTGCTGATGATGGGCTGCGACAAGACGACGCCCGCGCTGTTGATGGGCGCGGCATCGTGCGACCTGCCGACGATCGGCCTCTCGGGCGGACCGATGCTCAACGGCAAGTTTCGCGGCGAGGACATCGGCTCCGGCACTCACGTATGGAAGTTCACCGAGATGCTCAAGACCGGTCAGATGAGCGAAAGCGACCTGATCGACGCCGAAGCGTGCATGTCGCGATCCGCGGGGCATTGCATGACGATGGGCACGGCGTCGACGATGGCGTCGATGGTGGAAGCGTTGGGAATGGGCCTGCCGACCAACGCCGCCATTCCCGCGGTCGATTCGCGGCGCAAGGTGCTCGCGCGCATGGCGGGCCGGCGTATCGTGGAGATGGTGCGCGAGAATCTGAAAATGTCGAAGATCCTCACCCGCGACGCATTCGAGAACGCCATCATGATCAACGGCGCGATCGGCGGCTCGACCAACGCCGTCGTGCACCTGCTCGCGATCGCGGGCCGCATGGGCGTCAAACTTTCTCTCGACGACTGGGACCGGCTCGGCCGCGGCATGCCTTGCCTGGTCAACCTGATGCCCTCCGGCAAGTACTTGATGGAGGATTTTTATTACGCCGGTGGTTTGCCTGCGGTAATCCGCGAAATCGGCAAGTTTCTGCACAAGAAAGCGCTGACCGTCAACGGCAGAACGATCTGGGAGAACTCCAGGGACGCCGTCAATTACAACGAGGCGGTGATCACGCCGCTCGGCAAGCCGTTCAAGCCGCATGGCGGCATCGCGGTGTTGCGCGGCAATCTCGCGCCGAGGGGCGCGGTGCTGAAGCCGTCGGCGGCGACGCCGAAGCTCATGAAGCACAAGGGACGCGCGGTGGTGTTCGAGGACATCGACGACCTGAACAAGCGCATCGACAGCCCGAAGCTCGATGTCGATGCCTCATGTGTGCTGGTGCTCAAGAACTGCGGTCCGAAGGGTTATCCGGGCTTCCCCGAGGTCGGCAATTTCGCATTGCCGGCCAAAATCCTCAAGAAAGGCGTGACCGACATGATCCGCATCTCCGACGCGCGGATGTCGGGCACCGCCTATGGAACGGTGGTGCTGCACACCGCGCCCGAGGCGGCGGAGGGCGGGCCGCTGGCTCTGGTCGAGAACGGCGACATGATCGAGCTCGACGTCGCCCGGCGCCGCATCCATCTGCACGTGGCCGACGCCGAGCTCGCGCGGCGCAAGGCGAAATGGAAGCCGCCCAAGCCGCATGCCGATCGCGGCTGGGTGAAGCTCTATTGCGCCACCGTGACGCAGGCGGATCAAGGCGTCGACCTCGATTTCCTGGTCGGTCATTCCGGGGCCAAGGTTGGCAGGGAAAGTCACTAGCGTTCGCGTGCAGCGCTCTGCCGCCGTAGAGCCGATGGCGTTTCTGGGTGTCCAGTAAGGATGGAGCCCGCCGTCATCTGGACCATCGGACACTCCACCCGGTCGCTGCCGGAATTCAGCGACTTGCTGCTAGGAGAACGCATCGGCCTCCTGGCCGATGTGCGGCGATATCCTGCGTCGAGGATGCATCCTCATTTCAACGCCGACGCGCTTTGCCAGTCGCTGATCGCGGAGGGTATTCGCTATGATGGCTATCCCGAGCTTGGCGGCCGCCGAACGCCGCAGCCCGGCTCCAGCAACACCCGCTGGCGCAATGCTTCCTTCCGCGGTTACGCAGACTATATGGAAACCCCGGCTTTCGATATCGCTCTGGCGCGATTGACGGACGTTGCGGCGAGCGTCAGGACGGCGATCATGTGTGCCGAAGCGCCGTGGTGGCGCTGCCACCGCGCGTTGATTGCCGACGCGCTCAAGGCGCGCGGGGTGGAGGTGCTGCACATCATGGGCGAGGGAAACCTAGTCGAGCATCCCTACACGTCGGCGGCAAGCGTCGTGGATGGAAAGCTGTGCTACGGACCCTCGCCCGGCCTATTCGGCTAGATCGCTGGCGGT
>JADGRP010000320.1 GCA_017880805.1 Burkholderiales bacterium | reverse complement strand
GCTCAGATCGCGTTCCTTACGCTGCCGCCGTGCGTGCCGCACATTCAGAGCGGCCGGCTGCACGCACTGGCGATCGGCAGCAGCAAGCGCTCGATTGCCCTGCCTGAGCTGCCGACAGTCGCCGAGTCCGGCGTGCCGGGTTTCGACGTGAGCGCATGGAACGGCATACTCGCGCCGCGCGGTCTGGCGAAGCCGCTGGTCATGCGCCTTAACAAGGAATTCAACCGTATTGCGGAAAATTCCGAAGTCAGGGATCGCGCGCAAAGCCAGGGCACCGAACTCGCGGATCTGACGCCGGAGCAATTCGGCGCTTTCATGACAGCCCAGATGGCGAAGTGGGCCAAAGTGGCGAAAGCGTCCGGTATGCGCGCCGATTGAGGAAAAAAACACACTACGATTACTCGTAACCGGGAATACCTAAGGGTAAACATTTTCATGACGGACGAGTCGGGATTGCGCTGCCTGACGAATAGGATTTTATCCACCATGCTGCCGCATGACGGATAAAATCCTTTTCGTTAGGTGAGATTCACCTGACCGCTTTTGCTTTGATCAAAGTGAGTGCCGGAGTGGTCCCGCCACGTTTACCTAGGCGGCGATAACCGAAGCGGCACACGGTACGGACGATAATGTGGTAGCGCTCTTCGGCGGCCACCGAAAAATCGACCGCCACGGTTCTGTTCAGAAAGGCCTGCAGCTGGGCCAGCGTAAGCAACTGTTTGTCGTTCATATCGATAACCATGCCTCGCGTCGATCCCAGCTCTCTGTTCAGACTCAAACCCCATTGGACAAGGCTCTCTCCGCCCCGAAGGGCACGCGTGTGTTAGGATATATTGTTGCATTCCGTATTTGCAGATCCTGCTGCAGGGATATCCCCTTTATGCACCGCCCCGCAATGGCATGTGCTCCCGATGCGCTTAGTGATCTCGCGCGTGACGCGCCGCGGGTACGCATGCTACGAGAAACCGTACCAGACCAGACCGCTCAAACGACGTGCGAAAGATAAAGTTCGCGCGCAGGGCATCATGGGCGGGTCTGTATGCGCTGCTGCTCGCTTTGGCAATTCCCGCCTCGGGCCAGTTGGGACTCTCCAGTAGTGTCACGCCAGGGCTTATCGCTCACTATGTGGGCCTATTTGGTCCAAGGGCCCGGGGACGCCTCGACGACTGGAAGGAGTTTGTCCGGGAGACCGCGGCCCGCACCGGACCGGCGCGCAACAGCTCTGGCGAGCTCGAGCTGCTCAGCCACGTCAACCGGTTCTTCAACCGTGTGCCCTCGTCCATCGACCTCGCGCTCTGGGGCGTCGATGACTACTGGGCGACGCCGTCCGAATCCGTGTCGATCGGCGGCGCCGATTGCGAGGACTACGCCATCGCCAAGTACTTCGCCCTCAAGGAGCTGGGGATACCGATCGCGCGGCTGCGCCTGGTCTATGCGAAAACGTGGTTGTCGTCGCAGTACGCGCACATGGTGCTTGCGTACTACCCCGATCCCCGGGCCGACCCCCTCATCCTGGACAATCTGGCAGGCAGCATCGAACTGGCCTCGAACCGGCCTGATCTGACCCCCGTGTACAGCTTCAACGATGACGATCTCAGGGTCCCCGACATGGGGATCCACATAAGCGGCACATCGGTCAGGCAATGGCAGGGCGTGCTGGAAAAACTGAAGCGGGAACTGACATACTGATCGAGTGCCGAAGAATACGATGGAGCACATACCCCTATGACCCTGTTCAAGCAGTTGTTCTTTGGCGTTTCGGTGCTGTTTTTCGTCTTGCTTGCCGGCGTTGAAGCGATCTACCTGGCAAACTCCCGCACGCAGCTGCAGGATCAGCTCGCCTCGCACGCGCAGGATGCCGCCACTTCGCTCGCGCTGCGGCTCGGTACGCTCAGGGATTTCGAGGACCGCGTCCTCATTGAAACGCTCGTCAATCCCGTGTTCGACCGCGGCTACTACCAGGAGATCCGGGTTGTGTCTGTCAGCGGACAGATCCTGGTTCGCAAGGTACTTGCGCCGGCGCAGGGCGACGTGCCCGAATGGTTCACTCGCTTGTTCCCGCTGCGCGCGCCCGGCGCCCAGTCGCTGGTGAGCGCCGGATGGCGGGAGCTTGGCCGGGTCGTGGTGGTGAGCCACCCGTATTTCGCGTACCAGCAGCTTTGGCATACGGGATTGCAGACCATCGCGTGGCTCCTGCTCGTCTACGCAGTGGCAATCGCGGCCATCATGGGGTTCCTGGCGATGCTGCTGCGGCCGTTGAGGGAGATCGAGCAGATCGCCGTCGCGATCGGCGAACGGAACTTCGGGACCATTGCCTTCGTGCCGAGAGCCCGCGAACTCGCCCGTGTGGTCGCCGCCATGAACAGCATGTCGGGAAAAATCAGGCGAATAATCATGGAAGAATCGGCGCGCGCTGAAGCGCTGCGACGCGAGGCTTTCGTCGATCCGCTCACATCGCTCTACAACCGGCGCGGTTTCGAGCGCCAGTTGCAGTCGCTGATCCAATCCAAGGGCGATGTCTACTCCGGCGCCCTGGCGCTCGTCGAAATCGGGAATTTCGGCGACTTCAACAAGCGAGTCGGCTACCAGCGAGGCGACGAGGTGCTCGCGCTGCTGGCCGGCACGCTCGCCTCCGCCTGCGAGGGGCATGCAGCCGTGTGCGGCCGGTTGGGCGGCGCCGGCTTTGCGTTCGCCGCGATCAATATCGAAGCGGGCGAGTTGCAAAGCCTGGTCGCCGCGGTATGTGGGCGGATCGGGTTCGTTCTCCAAGAGCAGGGAATCGACGCCCATCTGCGATGTCACTGCGGCGCGACGCGCCGCGTAGGTGCGCTTCCGGCGTTCTCCGCAATGCTGGCATCGGCGGATCAGGCACTGGTGCGGGCGCGCGCGAAGGGCGAAAACGAATACGACATCGAAATGTTTGACGAAGCGGCTGCGGACGGGTCGCAAGCCTGGCGAGCGCGTATCGAGAGCGCACTTGACGAAAATCAGATCGCGCTCTTCACCCAGGATGTGCTCGGGCTTCCCGGGCGGATGCCGGTGCACAGGGAGGTGACGGTGCGAATGATCCGTGAGCACGGCGATCCGATCCTTGCTGCGCGGTTCCTGCCCATGGCGGCGCGGCATGGGCTGATCGGCCGCCTCGACTGTCGCGTCTTGGAGAAACTGCTCGAACATCTGTCCGGACGCTTCGCGCCTCTGCCGATGATGGCCTTGAATGTCTCGGCCCGGACGATCGCCGACCCGGACGCGACCCGCAGGCTGCTCGGGCTGCTCGATGCGAGGCGCGAATTGGCAAGTCGATTGATATTCGAGATGACCGAGTTCGGTGCATTGCAGGACGTGGCGCTCGTACAGCAATTCAGCGGCGAATTACGCCGACTTGGCGCGCGGTTCGCATTGGACAACTTCGGCATGCAGAAAGATTCACTGATGCTGGTGCACGCCTTGAAGCCGCACTACATCAAGCTTTCGCCCGGATACTCACGCGAGCTTGCCGGCAGCGCGGACTGCCGCTTCTTCGTCGCCTCGATCGTGAGGATCGCCCAGCCGCTCGATATCGGGATATTTGCGCAAGCGGTCGAGGACGAGGGCCTCGTCCCGCTTCTGGCCGAACTGGGGCTTTCGGGCTACCAGGGATTCGTCAGCGCGCGGCCAGCGCCGATTGCGTAGCCAGGATCGCCGCGCCAGTCGCCTGCCCGGGGACTCGAAAGCTACCGGAAAAACCCTTTATAATTAGTTCACCGGAAAACGTATCGATCAGGGGAGAATCATCATGGTCAGTCGTCGACGTTTTATGGCATTAGTCGCCAGCGCCGCTATGGTTCCGAAAATTACGGAGGCTCAGATGAGTTCAAACAAAGTTGCTCTCTACGCCAACGTGGGGGCCGATCTCACGCACTACGACGTGGACGTCGCAGGCGCCGCGCTGATCAAGCGTGCGACGGTCACGCTGCCTGCGGGCGTGCAATATGCGTGGCCGCATGTATCGAGACGCTATCTTTACGTTGCGAGCAGCAGCAGCGCTTCAGGTTATGGCAAGGCCGGGACCGAGCATTACGTCACCGCGTTTCGCATCGATCCGGCGAGTGGCGCGCTCACGCCGCACGGTGCACCGATACGGCTGCCGACGCGCCCCATCCACATGAGCACGGACATTCCATCGGAGAATATTCTGGTTGCGTTCAACAATCCGAGCGCGCTGCATGTCTACCGCAT
>JADGRP010000064.1 GCA_017880805.1 Burkholderiales bacterium | reverse complement strand
GCCCAATGAAATCTTTACTTTATCGCCGGGGTTGCCGAGAATGTAGAGCTTATCCAATTCACACGCAAGTCTAAAGCGGCTCCGCCGCCGGCCCATGGGCGTCACCAATCAGGCACTTCCCACCGGTTACCAGCTGCTCAATTACCGCGTCGATCGCCAGATCAGCCGTGGCGGCTTCTCGATCGTCTATCGCGCATTTGACGACACCGGCGCTCCGGTGGCGATCAAGGAATACTTGCCTTCGTCGCTGGTGTTGCGCACCGAAGGCGATATCGTGCGCGCGAGCTCGGCTGAGAACCTGACCTCTTTCCGATACGGAATGAAGTGTTTTTTCGAGGAAGGACGCGCGCTCGCCAAGATCAATCATCCGAACGTGGTGCGCGTGCTCAACTTCTTCCGCGCCAACGAAACCGTCTACATGGTGATGCGCTACGAGCGCGGCCGCACGCTGCAGCAGCAGATTCAGCTGCGTCAGGATCAGATGTCGGAGCGGCTCGTGCGCCACGTGTTCATGCACCTGCTCAACGGATTGCGCGAAGTGCACACGCACAAGTTGCTGCACCTCGACATCAAACCGGCAAACGTGTATTTGCGCACCGACGGTACGCCGGTGCTTCTCGACTTCGGCGCCGCGCGGCAGACGCTGACCGCGGCCCGCCCCAAGCTTGCGCCGATGTATACGCCTGGGTTCGCGGCGCCGGAACAGTATCGCGATCCGGACAGACTGGGTCCGTGGACCGACGTTTACGGTATAGGCGCCAGCATGTTTGCCTGCCTCGCCGCTTTTGCACCGCAAGCCGCCGACGCGCGCCTGGTGGAAGATCATCTCGTTTCGGCGAAGAAGATCTGGGCCGGCGCGTACTCCGACAACGTGCTGGAGGTGATCGACTGGTGCCTTCGCCTCGACCCGCTCGAGCGCCCGCAAAGTGTGTTTGCGCTGCAAAAGGCCATTCGCGACATTGCGCCGCGGAAACGCAAGTTGACATTCCTGGACACGATCAAGAAGCGGCTGTTCAGCGAAACGACGTAGGTGGCGTGTGCGCTTCACGATTTTTCAGGAGAGCCGAAAGGGTCAGCGCAAGGTCAACCAGGACCGTCTGGCGTATACCTACAGCCGCGACACGCTGCTGCTGGTGGTCGCCGACGGCATGGGTGGCCATGCTGGTGGCGAAATCGCCGCGCAGATCGCGGTCAGGCTGTTCATCGAGCGCTTCCAGCAGGAATCGAAGCCGACGCTCAAGAATCCACTGAAATTCCTCCAGGATTCGATGTTCCGTGCGCATCAGGCGCTGGGATCGTATGCGAGCCAGTTCTCGATGCTCGAGACGCCGCGAACGACTTGCGTGGCTTGCATCATCCAGTCCAACTATGCCTATTGGGCGCACGTCGGCGATTCGCGCCTGTATCTTTTCCGGCAAGGAGGCCTGATCGGTCGCACCAAGGACCACTCCAAGGTTCAGTATCTGCTCGATCAGGGCATCATCGGCGCACACGAGGTCGCCGATCATCCCGATCGCAACAAGATCTTCAGCTGCCTGGGCGGCCTTGTTGAGCCGGTGATCGATCTCTCGCGACGCACGCCGCTGCGCAATGGCGACCTGATCGTGATGTGCACCGACGGACTATGGGGTGTCTATCCACAGGAAGAGATGGGACGTGCGCTGACCGGCACCCCGATCCTCAAGTCGTCGCCTGTGCTCATGCGCGAGGCCGAGGCGCGTGGAGGCCCCGAAGGCGACAACCTGTCGCTGATCGTCGTGCGCTGGGGTCCGGAGACGCTGACCGACGAACCGACAACGACGATTACCGAGACGCTGGGCCTGGGCGAGTTCCAGACCGAGATCGATCGCACGCTCACCCTGACCGACCGAAAAGGCGTGCAGCGGGATCTTACCGACGATGAAATCGAGCGGGCCATTGCGGAAATCCAGGCGACGATCAAGCGCTATAAGACTTGAGTCCCGAAGATGAAGAAGCGAACAACGCGTACGGCGAAACAATGAAACGCGCCCGAGACCGTGAAGCAGAATCGACTGGAGCTCGCACTAAATGCGCCAGATCGTTTTAGACACCGAAACCACCGGACTGGACCCGAAACAGGGGCACCGGATCATCGAGGTCGCCGGCGTCGAATTCGTCAATCGCCGTCCGACCGGTCGGCATATCCATTTTTACCTCAACCCCGAACGGGAGATCGACTCCGGTGCAACCGACGTCCACGGTTTCACCTGGGACATGCTTCGCGACAAGGCGAAGTTCGCCGATGTCGTGAACGAATTTCTCGAGTTTGCGCGAGGCGCGCAGTGGATCATCCACAACGCCCCGTTCGACGTCGCTTTCCTCGACGAGGAGCTGAAGCGGGTCAACCTGCCGTCCGTGGCCGCCGTGGCCGCCGATGTCATCGATACTCTGGCGCTGGCGCGCGAGCGCTTCCCCGGCAAGAGGAACAATCTCGACGCGCTGTGCGAACGCTTCGGCGTCTCCAATGCTCATCGAACGGTGCACGGCGCGATGCTCGACGCCCAGCTTCTGGCAGAGGTCTATCTCGCGATGACGCGTGGACAGGACTCGCTGACGATCGATATCGCCGTTCCGATGACGATCGTGGACGGGACCCTGGCGACGGAAACGCTTGCCGCAGTGCGCGTGCTGACGCCCTCGGCCGACGAACTGGAACTGCATCGTTCCTATCTCGCCGAGCTGCAGCGCGAAAGCCGCGGCGTGTGTCTGTGGGTTGCGCTGACGTCATGACCGACACCCTTCGTAACATCGCTGTCACAAGCGCCGGACACAATGGGCAGCCTGTCGGCCCGTTGGTCGCAACGGTGCCGCGGGCCAGTGCACCTGAAGATCCGATGCAGGGACGCGACCCTCCACTGATCAACCGCGAGCTTTCGCTGCTGGCCTTCAACCGCCGGGTCTTGGCGCTTGCGCAGGATCCGGATGTTCCGCTGCTGGAGCGTCTTCGTTTCCTTTGCATCGTAAGCAGCAATCTCGACGAGTTTTTCGAAATACGCGTCGCGGGCCTGCGCGAGCAGCTTCGCGCCAAGTCCCCCGCGCCCGGCATGACGCTGCACGAGATGCGCGCGATATTCACGCGGATCAGCGAAGAGGCGCAGACGCTGGTCGCCGAGAAGTACCGTACGTTGAACGAGCAGGTCCTGCCGGCGATGTCTGCCGCCGGGATCCGGCTGTTGCGCAACGCGGACCGCGATGAAGCGCAGCGGCAATGGGCAGCGGACTATTTCCGGCGTGAGGTAAAGCCGCTATTAACGCCGATCGGGTTGGATCCCGCGCATCCGTTTCCGCAAGTCGTCAACAAGAGCCTCAACTTCATTGTCGAACTGTCGGGCCGCGATGCATTCGGTCGCGAAACCTCGATCGCCATAGTCAAGGCGCCACGAGTGGTGCCTCGGGTGATCGAGCTCTCGCCTGATGTAGCGCCGCCAAACACTTTTGTTCTGTTGTCATCGATCATCCATGCCCATCTGAACGAGCTGTTCGCCGAGCGTGAGGTCATCAATTATTCGCAATTTCGCGTCACCCGTGACGCGGACCTGTGGTTCGACGAAGAGGAAGTCAAGAATCTGCGCCAGGCGCTTCAGGGCGAGCTACCGCAGCGTCAGTTCGGCCTCGCGGTGCGGCTGGAAGTTGCCGCGGGCTGCCCGCAACACCTGGCGCAGCTGCTGCTGAACCAATTCGAGTTGCAGGAATTCGATCTTTACCGGTGCGACGGTCCCGTCAATCTGGCGCGGATGGCTGCACTTGTCGACGAGGCCGATCTCGACGAGCACAAGTATCCGGCGTTCGTGCAAGGATTACCTGACCGCCTGATCGACCAGGCGGACATCCTCGCCGTGCTGCGTCAGCGTGACGTCCTTTTGCATCATCCGTTCCAGTCCTTCGATCCCGTGGTCGATTTCATTCGCAAGGCGGTCGAAGACCCCGACGTTCTGGCCATCAAGCAGACGGTCTACCGCACCGGCGTCAACTCGGTGCTGATGGAGGCGCTGATCGAAGCGGCACAGCGGGGCAAGGAAGTCACCGTCGTGGTCGAGTTGCTTGCGCGGTTCGACGAGGAAGCGAACATCAACTGGGCGCAACGTCTCGAGCAGGCGGGCGCGCAAGTGGTCTACGGTGTCTTCGGCCTGAAGACGCACGCCAAGATGGCGCTTCTGCTGCGCCGGGAAAATGACGCCTCGGGCAAAACGAAACTACAGCCCTATGCGCACCTCGGGACCGGCAATTACCATCCGCGCACGACGCGGCACTACACCGACTTCGGGCTGCTCACCACCAACGCGGAGATCTGCGCCGATGTCGAGGAGGTATTCCTGCACATCACTAGCCTCGCCAAAGCGAACAAGCTGAAACGGATCTGGCTGGCGCCGTTTACCATGCATCGGCACGTTCTGGAATCGATACGTCGCGAGCTCAAGCACGCGAAAGAAGGCAAGCCGGCGCATATCATCGCGAAGATGAATGCGCTGGTCGAAGAAGCAGTGATCAAAGCGCTTTATGCGGCGTCACAGGCCGGCGTCGAGATCGACTTGATCGTCCGCGGCGCTTGCGCCTTGCGCCCGGGAGTCAAGGGGGTATCGGATCGCATCCGCGTGCGCTCCATCGTCGGAAGATTTCTCGAGCACCACCGCATATGGTATTTCGAGAACGACGGCAAAGAAGACCTCTATCTCGCCAGCGCCGACTGGATGGGCCGCAATCTTTTCCGACGCATCGAAGTCGCGTTCCCGGTACTGGACCCGGATCTGAAGGCGCGTGTCATCGCCGAAGGATTGAAGCCCTACCTCGCCGATACTCGCGACGCGTGGGAGCTCGGCGAGGACGGCGGCTACCAGCGCGTCAAGCCGAGAGGCCGGGCGCAGCCGATGTCGGCGCAGCAGGAGTTGCTCGACCGGCTGGCTGAAAACAAGGGGCACGCGCTATGAACTCTCTGCGCTCTCGATGGACCTGATTCTGTGGCGCCATGCCGAAGCCGAGCCGGGCGAGCCGGATCTTGGCCGCAGGCTCACGGCCAAAGGCATCAAGCAGGCCGAAAGAATGGCGCTCTGGCTCGACAGTCATCTTCCCGATACCTGCAGAATATTGGTGAGCCCGGCCGACCGCGCGCAACAAACCGCGCTTGCGCTCAAGCGCAAATTCCGCACCGTGCCCGAGCTTGCGCCAGGCGCCACGGTTGGCGAGGTGTTGATCGCAGCCGGCTGGCCCGATGCGAGGGAGCCCGCGCTCGTTGTCGGGCATCAGCCCACGCTCGGTGAAGTGGCAGCCTTTCTGCTTTCCGATCAGGACGCTTCCTGGAGCGTACGCAAGGGCGCGGTGTGGTGGCTTTCCAACCGCGTTCGCGAAAACTCGACCGCGGTCGTGGTGCGGGTCGTCATCGGTCCGGATTTCGTCTGAGCTGGTTGACGACCAAGAGAAGCTAAACACCCTTCCATGGATGGCCCAACTCCTTCCATTGACGACGCTCCTTCGCGAGCAGATGCGCCGTCAGCGGATGTTTTGCGAGCCAGCGCTCGGATACGCCGAGCCCGATGCGCCCGCCGTCTGCGACCTGTATGCGTGGCAGCGCAATGATTGTGCGCGCATGATGAAAAAGAACCGCGAGCCTTAGCGACAGCAACTGCGCGCGAAGCTGCGGATCGGCGAGCGCTGCGCCAACTTTCGCAAGACCTCCCCGGCAGCCGTACACCAGAATCGCCAGCCGCGATTGCTCGCCCGCCGAGAAACCGGGCATGTCCGCGTGCTGCAGAATGTACGCGCCGTGTTTGTGAAAGCCCAAATGCGCTACCGACATGCCGATTTCGTGCAGTTGCGACGCCCATGCCAGCAGTTGCGTTGGCGCGGGATCCCGAGCTGGCGCGACGCGCCGATAGAGGGTTACGGCGAGCGCGGAAACGCGCGCCGCGTGGGCCCGTTCGATGCGGTAGCGGTCGACGAAGCGTTCCACGGTCAATTTGCGGACGTCCTCGTCGATCGTACGCCCGAGCAAATCGTACAGAACGCCGAGCCGCAGTGCGCCGCCCACCGGATCGATGCGCGGTATACGAAGCTCGGCGACTGCCGCAGACATGATCGCCAGCCCGCCGGCAAGCACCGGCGCGCGCTCGGGCTTGAGCGCGCTCAAGTTCAAACGGCTGACGTTGCCCGCCTGAATCAGGCGCTTCTTCAACCGTGCAAGGCCGACCGGTGTTATTCCGCGTGGCGAGAACGCGTTTTGTTCGAGGATTTCCGCGAGCGCCGCCGCGGTGCCTGACGAAGCAAAGGCATCGCGCCAATGGCTCGGTCCGAATTCACTCGCGATCGCTTCGATCTCGACCCGTGCCGCCGTCTCCGCCGCATCGAACGCCAGCGCGGTGACCTTGCCGTTGGCGAAAAAGCGTTGCGTCATGCCGACGCAGCCGATTTTCAGGGATTCGAGCCGTTCGGGCTCGAGTCCGCGGCCGATGATGAGCTCGGTCGAGCCGCCGCCGATGTCGATGACCAGACGTGGCGCGGCTGACGGCGGAAGCACGTGTGCCACGCCGAGATAGATCAGCCGTGCTTCTTCGTGACCGCCGATGACGTCGATCGGAAAGCCCAGCGCGTGTTCGGCCTGCGGCAAGAATTCATGCGCATTCTTTGCTACCCGGAAAGTATTGGTCGCGACCGCGCGAACTGCGGACGGATGCACGCCCGACAGCCGCTCGCGGAAGCGCGACAGGCATGCAATTGCGGCTTTCATCGCCGCGGGTTTGATTCTTCCGTCGCTGTCGAGACCGGCGCCGAAGCGCAGCGTCTCGCGCCAGGTGTCCTGGCGGTAGATCTGGCCACCCTCAACGCGGCCGATTTCGAGCCGGAAGCTGTTCGATCCCAGATCGACCACGGCAAGAGTCGCGGCGCTCATGTTGGTCACGCGAGTCCCGCGGTTCGAATGGCCGGAAGATGAGCTGCCGGAAGATAGGGTGCCAAACGCACGGCGTTACGGATTGGCTCGAGCATGGTGCAACGTGTATGACTCCGCATACAAGCCTAGCAGAAAGCCCGGACGGCTGTGGTGCCTGCCGGCTTTGGCAGCCTGCACCTTTCTGCTACGCTCGACCTTTGATTGATCTGGCGTGAGCAGCGCGATGTCGGTTGACTATTTGCAGAAAATTCTGACCGCGAAGGTGTACGACGTCGCGATCGAGTCGTCGCTCGACCTTGCGCCGACGTTGTCCCGCCGCATCGGCAATCGGGTCTTGCTCAAGCGCGAGGACCAGCAGCCTGTTTTTTCATTCAAGCTGCGCGGTGCCTATAACAAGATGGCGCAACTTTCCGTCGCCGAGCGTGCGCGCGGTGTGATCACCGCGTCGGCGGGGAATCACGCGCAGGGAGTCGCGCTTGCGGCGCAGCGGCTGCGTTGCAAGGCGACGATCGTGATGCCGATCACGACGCCCTCGATCAAGATCGAGGCGGTCGAAGCGCGCGGAGGGAAGGTCGTGCTGCACGGCGATTCGTTCAGCGACGCCTATGCGCACGCGCTGAAGCTGCAGAAGACGCAGCGATCGACGTTTGTTCATCCTTACGACGACCCCGATGTGATTGCGGGCCAAGGCACGATCGCGGTGGAAATCCTGCGCCAGTGGCAGGCGCCCATCGACGCCATTTTCGTCGCCATCGGCGGTGGCGGGCTGATCTCCGGCATCGCGTCGTACGTCAAGCGCGTGCGGCCCGAAATCAAGGTCATCGGCGTTCAGCCCGTGGACTCCGACGCGATGGCCCGCTCCATCGCCGCAGGACGTCGCATCAAGCTCGACCATGTCGGACTGTTTGCCGACGGCGTGGCGGTAAGGGAAGTGGGCAGGGAGACATTCCGCATTTGTCGCGAGCTGGTCGACGACATCGTGCTCGTCGATACCGACGCCATTTGCGCGGCGCTCAAGGACGTGTTCGAGGATACGAGATCGATTCTTGAGCCCGCGGGGGCGCTGTCGGTCGCCGGGCTCAAGCTCTGGTGCGAGCGCCACCGCTTTCGCGACCGAACGCTGGTTGCGATCGCGTGCGGCGCGAACATGAATTTCGACCGTTTGCGATTCGTCGCGGAACAAGCCGAGCTGGGCGAGGAGCGCGAGGCGATTCTCGCGGTGACGATCCCTGAGCGTCCGGGCAGCTTCCGGCAATTCTGCGCGCTACTCGGCAAGCGCAACGTTACCGAGTTCAATTATCGGTACGCCGACTCCAAGGTCGCACACCTATTCGTGGGCATCGAAGTGAGCGACCGGCACGAAACGGCGCAGCTGCTTCGGGCGATGCACAAACGCCGGATCGAGGCCTATGACCTGTCGAACAACGAGATGGCCAAGGTTCACGTCAGGCATCTTGTCGGAGGACACGCGCCGGCGGCGGAAAACGAAATCCTGTACCGATTCGAGTTTCCGGAGCGTCCGGGGGCGCTGATGCAGTTTCTGAACAGCATGAGTCGCGGCTGGAACATCAGCCTGTTCCATTACCGCAACCACGGTGCCGACTACGGGCGCGTTTTGGTCGGAATGCAGGTCCCGCCGTCCGACAAGGCGGCCTTTCGTGGGTTTCTTGACCGTCTGGGCTACCCATACGTTGAAGAGACGGCAAACCCGGCCTATCGCATGTTTCTCGGGAGCTGAAGGTGCCCAATTGCGGCATATAGTCCCTCTAATCCGCATCAGTCTTGTTGCAAATCCCTCAACAGGCAGGAGTTTCCCGGTTCTGGCAAGGATTATGCTCTAGGCATTTGCTTACATCCGTGGCAAACTTTGGCGAGGTAGGAATGGAAACGATAGCCGCATGCGGTCCTTTGATCGAAAACGCAGGGAGTATTGAATTGCCGGATCCAGCCGCATTGGCGGGAGTGAAAGTGATGGTGATCGACGATAGCAACACGATTCGGCGAAGCGCCGAGATTTTTCTGCTTCAGGCGGGTTGCACGGTTATCCTCGCCGAAGACGGCTTCGACGCCTTGTCAAAGATCACCGACCATCAGCCCGACATGATATTTGTCGATATCATGATGCCTCGGCTCGATGGGTACCAGACGTGTGCCCTAATCAAGAAAAACACGCGCTTTCATCAAACGCCGGTCGTCATGCTTTCATCGAAGGACGGCTTGTTTGATCGTGCGCGAGGCCGTATGGTGGGGTCGGATCAATATCTGACCAAGCCTTTTACCAAAGAAAGTCTGCTCAAGGCAGTAGGCACGCATGTCAAGGCGGCCGCGCATTGACGCGGCGCTGGACGACGCCGGGGGGCGTAGCAAAGGGTGGGAAATGATGACAATAAAGCGGGTTCTGATCGTCGATGACTCTCCGACGGAGCGTCACGTCCTGAACGACATGCTGACCAAGGCAGGGTACGAGGTCGTCGCCAGTGACAACGGAGAAGACGCGATCCTCAAGGCCAAGACGGTCAAACCCGACCTGATCCTCATGGACGTGGTGATGCCGGGCCTCAACGGCTTTCAAGCGACCCGGGCCATCAGCCGCGATCCGGTGACGCGGGCCGTCCCGATCATCCTTTGCACATCCAAGAGCCAGGAAACCGACAAGATCTGGGGTATGCGGCAGGGCGCCCGCGACTACATCGTCAAGCCGGTCAACCGCGACGAGCTGCTCGCGAAGATCACGGCGCTCGGCTAGCGGGTTCTAATGGCTCGCGCCGCCAAGCTCAATCTTCGCGCGTTCCAGCAGGAGCTTGCGACACGCCTGGCGGCGAAAACCACCGCCCAGGTCGAGCAGTCGCGCCTTGGACTGTCGTGCGGGGGCAGCCAATGGTTGATCCGGCTGGCGGATGCTGGCGAGGTGATCGCCGTTCCAACAGTAGCGACGGTGCCGCTGACCAAGTCGTGGTATCTGGGCATCGCAAATATTCGCGGGAACCTGTACAGCGTTATCGATTTCGGCGTGTTTCTGGGGCATGAGGTCGAGGTGCCGACGCCCGGCACGATGCAGGCACGACTGGTGCTGTTCGGACCGCGCGTCGGCGAGCTGCGCGCAGGTCTGGTCGTGCACAAGGTGTTGGGCCTGCGTAACCTTGCCGAGCTGGCCCGGGGCGACGCAGCCTCGGACGCGCCAGCATGGTATGGCGCGCGCTGGATCGATCGCGATGGCGGCACGTGGCAGGAAATCGATCTGGCGCTGCTCGCACAGGACCCGGGTTTTCTTCAAGTCGGCGTGTAGAGGCCAGATTGACCATTCGACTTATGCACGCGTACGACCCTATTGGGGAGACGAGACATGGCGCTTAGCTTAAAGACCCTATTCGGCGCGGCGCCGGCCAAGGGGCGGGGAGACGACGACGCCGAATTCGACGAGCCGACGACGCAAGCCAAGATGGGCCGGCAGCCCGCCTACGATCCGCTTGCGGCGGTGTCGATCATGGAACAAATGCGCACCGCAAACCCCGAGGTACGCCAACCGGGCCGTCTGTGGCTGATAGGCCATCTTCCGATCGTTCGCCAATTCCAGGTTCTCGGCGCGCTGCTGGTGGTCTTTTTGCTGTTGGCGCTGTTGATGCTTTTCCTGAATACGCGCGTCTCCGCGCAGGCCACCGCCAGTGGAACCACCGCGACCGAAATGCAGATGCTTTCGCAGCGTCTCGCACGGGGGACGTCACTTGCGGTTCAGGGAAACGTGCCCGCATTCGAGGGCGTCAAGGACTCCAGGGACCGCTTCCGTGCCGACCTCGATGTGCTGACCAAAGGCGGCAACGTCAAGGGCGTGAACCTCGATGTCACCAGCAACGAGGTGTTGCAGACCTTGTTGAACGACGTCATCGCCCGATGGACCGTAGTCGAGAAAAACGCGACCGACGTGGTCGACAACCAGCCGTCGCTGGTCGCGCTTTCCAAGGGCCTCGACATCATCAACAAGGGTAACAACGAGCTGCTCGAGCTCGCGCAACAGGCGTCGGCGCAGGTTGCGGCGGGCGGCGGGACATTGCGCGAGGTCGATTTCACCAACCAGCTCGCGGTACTTTCGCAGCGCATCGCGAAGAACGCGAATTCGCTCGTTTCTTCCGACGAGATCGACCCCGAAGTCGCGTTCCTTCTCGGCAAGGATGCCGGAACCTTCCGTGAAATCCTGAATGGCTTGCTTAAAGGGAGCGATACCTTGCGCCTCGGCGGCGTGCGGGCGGAGGACGCGCGCACGACGCTGGCGGACTTGCAGAAGAAGTTCACGTCGTATCAGGACGGCGTCAACGCCATCCTTCAGAACATGTCGCGGCTGGTCGTCGCCAAGCGCGCCGCGCGAGTGATCAATCAGGAGTCGGAACCTCTGCTCGGCGACGCGAACAAGCTTACCGCCGAGTTTGACAATCAGACTACGTCACGCAACTTCACGTTCTGGGCCGCGATGACGTTCGCCTTCTTCGCGCTGCTCTGCCTCATCGCGCTGGGCAAGGTCTTCCTCGACGACGCGCGGGTGCGCGCTTACGAGAGCGAGCAGGAGAACAAGCGTAACCAGGAAGCAATTCTGCGGTTGTTGAACGAGATGGGAAATCTCGCCGACGGCGATCTTACGGTCCAGGCTTCGGTGACCGAGGACGTCACCGGCGCGATCGCCGATTCGATCAACTTCACCATCGAAGAGCTGCGCACGCTGGTGCGGGGAATCAACTCCGCGACTGACCAGGTGGCGAAGGCAACGACCGATGCGCAGGCGATCTCGAATCGCCTCTACGAGGCGTCACAGAGACAGAATCGGGAGATCCAGCAAGCGTCGGCTTCCGTGCTGCAGATGGCGCAGTCGATCAACGAGGTATCGCAAACCGCTGCCCAGTCGGCGCGGGTGGCGCAGCAGTCGCTCGCGGCCGCCGAAAAAGGCGGCCAGGCAGTGCATAACCAGATCGCCGGCATGAACGAAATCCGCAGCCAGATCCAGGACACCGCCAAACGGATCAAGCGTCTCGGCGAATCGTCACTGGAGATCGGCGAGATCGTGGAGCTGATCTCGGACATCACCGAGCAGACCAACGTGCTCGCGCTCAACGCCGCGATCCAGGCGGCATCGGCCGGTGAAGCCGGGCGCGGATTCACGGTAGTGGCCGAGGAAGTGCAGCGGCTGGCGGAGCGTTCCGGCGAAGCGACCAAGCAGATCGAGGCGATCGTGAAGACCATTCAGGCCGATACCCAGGACGCCGTGGCGGCGATGGAAAAGAGCACCGTCGGGGTGGTCGAAGGAACCAAGCTGTCTGACGCGGCAGGGCAGGCACTGGACGAAATTCGCAAGGTATCGCGCGACCTCGCGGAGCTGATCGGCGGCATTTCCGCGCAGACGCAAAAGCAATCCGCATCGGTGTCGGACGTTACTCGGGGCATGCAAGGCATCCTGAAAATCACCGAGGAAACCACCGAAGGCACCAAGCAGACGAACGTTTCGATCGGGCAGCTTACCAAGCTCGCCGCTGAGCTGCGCAGCTCGGTGGCCGGCTTCAAGGTATGACGACCGCGCAGGGTCACCGCCCGTCGGCCGGCGCGGTTCTTGCATGCGAGCGACTGTTCGCCCACTGATTCAAGAACCTGCGCGATGACCTAACGTGGCTACCGATACCCCACCGGATTTTGATCTCGGCCCGCTGACGTGGGTCCAGGGAGAGATTGACCAGGCGCTCACGCGTGGCTTGGAGGCGCTCGCGGTCTTCAAGGCCTCGCCGCGCGAAATCACCTCGCTCAAACACGCCCGTTCGCATGTCCACCAGGCGGCGGGCGCGATCCAGATGGTCGGGCTGGACGCGGTGACGGCCTACACCGACGAACTCGAGCGCCAGCTCAATAGGGTCCACGAATTGCCGCCGGGCGAGGCGCAGGACGCCTGCGATCTGATCGACCGGGCATGTCGCAAGCTGAAGATCTTTCTCGACGAGCTGGTCGGAGGCGCGTATCCGGTGCCGCTGAAGCTGTTCCCCGAGTACGAGCTGATGCAGCAGGCGCGGGGCATTAAGGCTTCGGCGCCGACCGATCTCTTCTATCCGGATCTTTCGCCCCGTGCGCCGAAAATCGCCGCGGCGAAGACGGTGACGACGCAGAAGCTGCCCTCCTATTTGATCAAGCAACGCAGGCTCTACCAGCGCGGGCTTCTTGCCTGGCTGCACGGAGACGAGGAGGCCGCGCGCGCGATGCGCGACGCGATCCAGGGCATCGAGGACGTTCAGACTCATTCGTCTCAGCGCTCGTTCTGGTGGACGGTGGGAGCGCTGCTCGAAAGCATCGTCGAAAACGGCGTGGAAAGCGGTTTTGGCATTAAGCAGCTCTGCGGCCGCGTCGACTTGCAGATCAGACGCTTTGTGGAGGGCTCGGCCAAGGTGGCCGACCGCATGCGCCGGGAAGTGCTTTATTACGTCGCGATCAGCGCTCCGGTCGGACCGCAAGTCCAGGCCGTGCAGCGCGCGTACCGACTGCCCGGTCTGATCCCGACCGCCGAAGTGCTGTCCGCGGATGTCGTGCGCGTGCAGCCGCTGCTGCGCGAAGCACGGGACCTGCTCTCGTCGACCAAGGACCTGTGGCTGAAGCTGACCGGCGGCCGGCCGGAGAATCTTCCCAAGCTCAAACAGAATCTGTCGCAGCTGCGGGACAAGACCGCGGCGATTGGCGAACCATCGTTATCGCGCCTTGCGGCGACGTTGGCGGGCCGGCTCGACAAAATCGGGACGGCGGCCGTTCCGGAGGCCATGGCGATGGAATACGCCACGGCGATACTGCTCGCGGAATCGACGATCGAGAATTTTGCATCGCTTTCGCCCGACCTTCCGAAGCAGGTCGAGGCGATGATTGCGCGGCTCGATGCTGCGCAGCAGAACAAACCGATTGCCGCCGCGGCGTCGGCGCCGCTCCTCGACGAAATGGCCCGTCGCGCACAGGAGCGATTGCTGCTGGCGCAGGTCGCGCGCGAAATCCAGGCGAACCTGCGTCATATCGAGCAGGTGCTCGACGCATTTTTCCGCGATCACTCGAAGCGTGCCGAGCTGGAGACTCTCTCGCATGACAGCAGGCAGATCTCGGGCGCGCTCAAGATGCTCGGGCTCGACCGGGCGGAGCAGTTGCTCACGCTATGCCAGCAGCAGATCGAGGATTATGCGAAGCCCGATACCCCGGTCGAAAACGAGGGACTGGAGTTGCTGGCCGAATCGCTCTCCGGACTCGGTTTCTACATCGAAGCGGTCGAGCAGCAGCGGCCCGACCGCGAGCGGCTGATCGAGCCCCTGTTGGCGCAGCGGTTGGGGATCGCGCCCGCCGCCCCGGACACGGAAGACGATACGGTCGAGACGGCCGTTGCCGATATGCAGGACGCGCTGCCCGCGACCCTGGCCGCATTTCAGCTTGCGCCGGGCGATGCGCCGGCGCGCGAGCGCCTTGCGGTCGACCTGACGACGCTGAAGGACGACGCCAAGCTTCTCGGCGACGCGCAACTGGAACAAGGCGCCGACGCCGCGCTGGCGGAACTCTCGCATGCACGTGTCGGCGATACCGCGGCACTGCAGGAAGCCGTGGCGGCGATATCCGCGACCCGGTCTGCTGCGCCGGCGCCCGCGCCGTCCGAGGAAACCCTGCGTCTGCTCGAGACGGACGCGTCGCAGTTCGATGCCGAGCTGCTCGATATCTATCTGACCGAAGCCGACGAAGTGCTCGACACGATCGCCACCAGCGCGGATCTGCTTAGGGCGCGCCTGGACGACCGCGAGGCGCTGGCGACGGTACGTCGCGGCTTTCACACCTTGAAAGGCAGCGGACGCATGGTCGGCCTGACCGAGCTTGGCGATCTCGCGTTCGATGTGGAAAAAATCCACAACCGCGTGCTCGAAGAGGATCGCCCGGTACCGCCGGCGTTGCTCTCATTGATCGATGTCGCGCAGGCGAGTTTTCGCGAGTGGGTGGACTCGCTACGGCGAACCGGACGCGTCAAGCCCGACACCGCACCGCTTCGCGCGGCGCTGGCCGAGGTGGAAGCAGAGCTGCCTCCCCTTCATGCGTCGCCGCCGACGGTCGCCGCGAACGAGCCATCGCTGGCTCCCGCGCTCGTGACACAGGTCGTGCCCAGCGCGCCGGCGATCGAGGTGATCGAGCTCGACGAAACGCCGCCGCCGGACATCGATCATTCCTCCGGCGATTCAATGACCGTTATCGACGGTCCCGAGGTCCTGCAATTCACGCCGACCGGCGTTGCACATTCATCGCAGCCTGTGGCCGAGCCTCGCCACGATGTGCTCCCGCCGGCAGAGCCGGACGAGATCACCGTCGGCGACGTGACCTTGTCGACGGCGCTCTTCCGCATCCTTTGTGACGAAGCGCAGCAGCATCTGGCGACACTCGACGCCGAGCTGCAAGTGCTCCAATCCGACGCGAACACTACGCCGTCGCAGGCAATGGTGCGTGCGGGCCATACGCTCTGCGGCATCCACCGGACCGGCGGCTTCCCACTGGTGGCGACGGTTGCCAAAGCATTGGAGGCGTGCCTGCTTGGCTTGCAGGAGCGTGGCGCGCCCCTTCCGGGTGCAGCACAGCCGGTGCTGGCGCGTGCGATCGCCGGACTGACCGCCTTCAGCGGCCGGGTACGCGCCCGCGAAGGATTTCGTTCTGCCGACGAAGCCGAAGGCGCAGAAATTATCACCGAGCTCGATGCGCTTCGTCAGGAATCGGGTCCGGGGCTCGGGGACCGCGACAGCGAAACCCGCGACAGCGAAACCCTCGCGGCCCGCGTCGCCGAGGCGGACGAAGCGACCCTGCCCCGGCCCGCAGCGGTTCCGACCACGCAGTCGCCGGTCGAGACCGTTCAACCGGAGCGCCCGACGCTTGCACTAGCCGATCGTCCGATCCTGACTGCGGTTGCAACGTCCGCAGCCGCGGCTACGCCGCCTGCGCCATTCACCGCGCCTGCGACTGCGTTGGCGGCTGCGCCGCATGTTGCGGCGCCAGCTGCGGCCGCCGCCGACGAAACGCTGGCCAACGTCCACGACGACGTCGATCGGCAGGTGCTGCCGATTTTTCTCGAGGAAGCAGCGGAATTGTTCCCGCAAACCGGCGAGCAGCTTCGCGCCTGGCAACGTAGGCCCGCCGACAAGGACGCATCACAGGCGCTGCAGCGCACGCTGCACACGTTCAAGGGCAGCGCGCGCATGGCCGGCGCGATGAGACTCGGCCAGCTCGCGCATCTGATGGAAAGCCGGCTGACGCCTGGCGACGCGTTCGCGCCCGCGTCGTCGGAGCTGTTCGACGCGCTCGACAACGATCTCGACCATATCGCCTTTTTGCTCGATCGCCTGCAAGAAGGCGAGGTCGATACCGCGTTACCCTGGGTCGGTGCGGAAGTCGGCGCGGCGGACGAGGCCGCGGTGACGGCCAAGACATCGATTGCGTTGCCGGCGACCGTGGCAGCGGTGTCGACATTGCCTGCGGCCGTGCAGCCGCACGTCCCAGCGGTCGCGGGCCGCGAGGCGGCCGGAACCGAAACCGACGCCCGGGCGATGCTGCGCGTGCGTGCCGATCTTATCGATCGCCTGGTCAACGAGGCGGGCGAGGTGGCCATCGCTCGCGCCCGCGCGGAAGGCGAGCTGCACTCGCTGAAGGGCAATCTGCTCGAACTGACCAACAGCGTGATTCGTCTGCGCTCGCAGGTCCGCGAAATCGAAATACAGGCCGAATCGCAGATTCAATCGCGGATGTCGATGGTCAACGAGGCGGCGGAAGGATTCGATCCTCTGGAGTTCGACCGCTACACGCGATTCCAGGAGCTGACGCGCAGCCTCGCCGAAGGCGTCAACGACGTTTCGACGATCCAGCAATCGCTGTTGAAGAATCTCGACGAGGCCGACGCGGCGCTGCTGGCGCAATCGCGACTTTCCCGCGACGTGCAGCAACAACTGTTCTCGATTCGCACGGTTCCGTTCGGCAGCTTGTCGGAGCGCCTCTATCGCATTCTTCGCCAGACGGCGAAGGAGCTCGACAAACGCGCGAATCTCGAGATACGCGGCACGCAAGTCGAGCTCGATCGTTCTGTGCTGGAAAAACTGGTCGGACCGCTCGAACACCTGCTGCGCAATGCGCTGGACCATGGCATCGAGAGTCGTGACGCGCGGCTGAGTGCCGGGAAGCAGGAGACGGGCGAAATAACGCTCAACGTCCGCCAGCAGGGAAACGAAATCGCGATCGAGCTGACCGACGACGGCGCCGGACTCGACTTCGAACGGATCCGCGAAAAGGCGCGCGTGCAAGGTCTGCTTGCCGCTGACGCCGAGCCGACCGAGGCCCAGCTCATCGAATTCATCTTCGCCCCGGGATTTACGACTGCCGGCGCGGTGACCCAGATTTCCGGACGTGGCGTGGGAATGGACGTCGTTCGCTCGGAGATCGCCGCGCTCGGCGGGCGCGTCGACGTCGCAAGCGTTCGCGGAAAAGGAACGTCGTTCAACGCATACCTGCCGCTCACGCTGGCGGTTGCACAAACGGTCCTGGTCAAGGCGGGCGGCAGATTGTGGGCGCTTCCCTCACCGATGGTCGAGCAGGTTCAGCAGATCAAGGACAAGGACCTGATTAACCTTTACCTGACCCGCGAGGTTTCCTGGCAGAGCCGGAAATATCCATTTTTCTACTTGCCGCGCCTGCTCGGCAGCGCGGGCCACAATCCGGAGACCACGCGCTACAACTCGGTGCTTCTGCTGCGCAGCGGACAATCGCTGGCTGCTGTTCACGTCGACGAAATGATCGGCAACCAGGAAGTGGTGGTGAAGAACATCGGGCCACAGCTCGCGCGTGTCTCCGGGATTGCCGGCGCGACGGTGCTGGGCACCGGTGAAGTCGTTCTGATCATCAATCCGGTGCAGCTTGCGCAACGCCTGGATACTGCCGCCGAAGCACCGATGGTGGTCAGGACGGCGCAGGCCGCCGCCGCCGCCGCCGCGGCTGCTGCGGCCGCCGGGCCGGCGCTGGTCATGATCGTCGACGACTCGCTCACCGTGCGCAAGATCACCAGCCGGCTCCTAATGCGCGAAGGATTCGCCGTGGTCACCGCCAAGGATGGCCTCGACGCGCTGCAGTTATTGACCGAGCGCAGACCGGAGGCGATCCTGCTCGACATCGAGATGCCGCGCATGGATGGATTCGAATTTGCAAAGACCATCAAGGCGGACAGCAACCTTGCGCACATTCCCATCATCATGATTACTTCGCGCACCGCCGAAAAGCATCGCAACCGTGCCAAGGAGCTCGGCGTCGACGTGTACCTAGGCAAGCCCTACCAGGAAGAGGAGCTGCTGCGCAATCTCCGGGAGCTCCTCTCGCTGCATACCGCATAGCACTCGACAGCTGGTGACGACGGCGGCGCGAGTCTTTCGCGCCGCGTTTTTTTGTGCGCCGCATTCGCATGCCGGGAAAGCGGGCTTCTCGTGCACGTCCATGCCGAAGCAACGCCAGGCGTCGCGCAAGGGCATGATTTCACGTGCGTCGGGGAGACAACTACCTTCCGAAACGCAATCCAACGGCGCCAAGGTAGAATCATGGAAATCGTCAAGGGGGCAACAAGCATGGCGCAATTCGCCACCGAAAATATCCGCACGCTGGCGCTGGTGGGTCACGGGGCCTCAGGCAAGACCACGCTTGCCGAAGCATTGCTGCTGAAGTCGGGATCGGTCCAGGTCGCCGGTTCCGTCGAGCGCGGCTCCGCGATCAGCGACTTCGATCCGCTGGAACGCGCCTGGCAACATTCATTGCGCTCGTCGGTGCTGCATCTCGAAACGCAAGGGACCCGCGTGCACATGATCGACACGCCGGGTTTCCCGGATTTCATCGGTCAATCGATCGGCGCGCTCGACGCGGTTGAAACGGCGGCGGTCGTGATCAATGCCGCGGCCGGCATCGAAATGATCGCTTCGCGCATGATGGACTGGGCCGGGCAGAGGAAGTTGTGCCGGCTGGTGATCGTCAACAAGATCGACGCCGAGAATGTGGATCTCCCGGGACTCATGTCCGCGATTCAATCCGCGTTCGGCAAGGAGTGCCTGCCGATCAATCTTCCCTCCGACAACGGCCGGCGGGTCGTCGACTGTTTTTTCAATCCCGCGGGCGAAGCCGATTTTTCCTCCGTCGCCGACGCTCATCGCGCCTTGGTGGACCAGGTCGTGGAAGTCGACGAAGCGCTGATGTCGCTCTACCTCGAGCAAGGCGAGATCTCTCCCGATCAGCTGCACGCGCCGTTCGAAAAAGCGTTGCGCGACGGGCACCTGGTGCCCGTGTGTTTCGTTTCCGCGCGGAACGGCGCCGGCATTCAGGAGCTGCTGGACATCTTCGTAAAATTGCTGCCGAATCCCGCCGAAGGAAATCCACCTTTGTTTACCAAGGGGGAGGGCGACAATGCCGTCGAATTCCATTCCGAGCCCGACCCGAAGAAACACGTGCTCGCCCACGTGTTCAAAGTGGTGATGGATCCTTTCGTGGGCAAGCTCGGGATCTTCCGCGTCCATCAGGGTACCGTCACGCGAGAGACGCAGCTCTTTGTCGGCGACAGCCGCAAGCCGTTCAAGGTCGGCCACCTGTTCATGCTGCAGGGAGCAAAGAACGTCGAGATCGACAGCGCAGTGCCGGGTGACATCGCGGCGGTGGCCAAGGTCGACGAGATCGGATTCGACTGCGTCCTGCACGACTCGCACGACGAGGACCACATCCACATGCGTCCATTGGAGTTTCCGACGCCGATGCAGGGTGTCGCGCTGGCGCCGAAAAAACGCGGCGACGAGCAGCGAATCTGGGAAGTTCTGCATCGCATGACGGCGGAGGACCCGACACTCGTGGTCGAGCACGATCCGAACAGCAACGAGACCGTGCTTCGGGCGCTGGGAGAGTTACATCTGCGCTCGGTTCTCGAGCGAATGTCGACACAGTTCAAGCTGGAGATCGAGACCCGGCCACCGCGCATTCCGTATCGCGAAACGATCACCGCGCCGGCAGAAGGTTTTCACCGTCACAAGAAGCAGACCGGCGGTGCCGGTCAGTTCGGAGAAGTGTCGCTGCGCATCGAGCCGCGGGCGCGTGGCGCGGGGTTCGAGTTCGTCGACTCGACCAAAGGCGGGGTCATTCCGCATCAGTTCATGCCGGCGGTGCGCAAAGGCGTCGAGCAGGTCCTTGCCACCGGCGCCATCGCGGGTTTCCCGATGCACGACGTACGGGTCATCATCTACGACGGCAAGCACCATCCCGTCGATTCAAAGGAAGTCGCGTTCGTGTCCGCGGGCCGCAAGGCATTTCTCGACGCGATCGAAAAAGCGAAGCCCATCGTGCTGGAGCCGATCGTCAACCTCGAGGTGATCTGCCCCGACGAGAAGACCGGTGACATCGCCGGCGATCTTTCGTCGCGCCGAGGGCAGGTCACCGGCACCAAGGGTATGCAGGCCGGAGTGCTCGCGATTACCGGCCTCGCACCGCTGGTCGAGCTGGACGGCTACTCTGCGCGTCTGAAATCGGTGACGGCAGGGCAGGGGAGCTGGACGATGCAGTTGTCGCACTACGAGCCGGCGCCGGCCAACCTTCAGCTACAATTGACGACTGAATACAAGAAATCCCGGAAGCACGAAGAGGATTAGACTCGCGGCCGCGCCACAGGAAGCCTTCGCCCGGAAACAGACAATCCAATAGCGGAACGAGCGGTGTCGCCAGAAAAAGCACCCAGATAAGCGCGTTCGGACGGAAAAGCAGGTACTGCCAGGCAATGGCCCCCGCGGCGACGATCAGCGCGTACGCAATCCGCGGCCCGCGTCGGTTCGGAATCGTCATCGGATCCGAAATCATGAAGAATGCAAACAGCAACAACGCGCCGTTGCCGAGCTGGTGCCACCAGATGGCCCACGATTGGCCAAGGAGCATGACGCGCAGCGCGACCAGCCCAAGATACGCACCCAGGAACATCCAGCTGACGTCCAGCCGTCGTGCGCGTGTCGTGACGATGGTTCCCAGCATCAGCAGCCAGACCGCAAGCGCGAGATCGTTGCCCCATTGACCCGGCGACACCCACGTTCCGGGGAAGAGCGTGATGGCCGCGATCACGCCGAGATTGGCGGGGTTGTACAAATGCTTGCCGCGGACGCGCAACAGGAACTTCGACGACATCGCCAGCGTTGCCGCCAACGGGTGCGCCCACATCGCGTCGCTGCGCAGCAGCAGCGACAATCCGCAGCACGTCACGATCGCCGATAGAAATCCGCGTTGCTCGAGGCCGAGGCGTTTGAGCCAGAACGCCTGCGTCGCCAGCCCGGCGGCGAAGGCCAGGGCCATTTGCAGCGGCTGCAGCGAAAAGTCGCGCAGAAAGACGCCGGTAGTCAACAGCAATGCGAGAAACAGGATCTGGAATATTCGCGCGTCCCGCGGCAGGAATGCGCGCGCTGCCGACATCAAGCTTCGCCGCGAGAAAGTCATTTCCACAGCCGCTCCCACCACATCGTTTTGGGTGCGGCGGCGATGTTCATTCTCGCGCGGATCTGGTTCAGGTCCCAGCCGGTGAGATTCGCCAAAGTCTGCGCTTCACGCTCCTGTCGCTTCGCTAGCTCTTCGAAGTAACGCGGCGCGGCATCGCAGGAGGCGGCATCGCCATTCCACGGATGACGGAGGACGTATCGCGCCTGGAAATTCTGTCGATCCTGCGTTTCCTGAAACATCAGGTCCTCCGGCAGCGTCTCCGGCGTGTAGCGCAAGTGCAGGCGCGTCAGCATGACCGGTTGTGCGCTCGACGCGGCTCGTGGCGAGGCTATCGGCGGCGCCGTCCCGGGAGCCCCCGGTGCGATGGCGATCGGAGGCTCGTCGCCGCCGAGCCAGAAAACCCCGGCGCGCTTGAGTTCCTCGGGAGAAAGCGGATCGGCAGCGCACGGATCGCACCATGCCATGTCCCAGAAGTATTCGGTCCATACGACGCGGTAGTCCTCGCGCTTCGACTGGGTTTCGAACAACGCCTTATAGAATTGCCCGAACTCGGCGCGGGTATAGGTCGGCACCTCGACGTTCGCAGGCAGCTTCACGGTGCGGTAATTGGTGGATTCGACGCGTCCATTCCTGGTCAGTGCATAGACGACCAGGTCTTGCGGGCCCTTGGCGTTCAACATGCCGAGCCGCACCGGCAGCATGAAACGCTCGGACTCGAATGCGAATTGCAGAGGCCGCAAGTACGAGAATCCGGCCTTGGCCTGTTCGGCCAGGTTGACCCGCGCGACAAAAAACTTGAGGTTTTGCCGCACATAGGGCCGCAATGCCTTGCTGGCGCCCGCCGGAATGCGGTAGCCGTTCTGCTTCAGCCACGTCTCGAGGCCGTTCGACTCGGTGGCGGAAAGAATCGCGATGTCGTATTCGCCGACGGTGTACTGCGCCTCGACGGTGACGCCGAGCGCCTTGTCCTTTCTGTCCGCTTCCTTGGCCACCGACGCGGGCATCGCGTTCATCGCGCCCAATTGACGCTTCGCCTGGTACACCTCGCAGGGGTTCGGATCGAAGTATTCCGCCAGCCGCGGCGCGCTGTAAGCGTCGATGCGTTCGAAGGTCTTCGGATCGCCGATATGAATCTGACTCTTCTGAAGCACGACTGGAACCGGAACGACCAGCGCGAATTCGGAAAGCTCGCCCTGGAAGTCGTTGCGCATGCTGATGACCGTGCGATTGCCGTCGCGGACCAGGATGACCTGAGATGCTTCGTTAAACAGTTTCGCGTCCGCTTTGCCGACATAGAATCCGCAAAATGCGTTGGCGGGCGACGATGCAAAAGAGATGAACAGCAACAAAGCAAGGGCTACAAAAAGCCAGGCGGCGCGGGTGGGCGGGTAGGGCATGGCGAGCTCCGTACGAGTGGACGATGTCGCTATGAACGGGACTCCAAGCGAATCGGGGTTAGTCGCTTGGCACAGCCTGGCCCCGGGGCCTCCGGCCGCGTTTCGGCGACACCATTGCGCTACGGGTATTTGTGCCTGCTGCGCCGGGCGTTTACAATCGCGGTCATGGCCGATTCCCGGGTCAATCTGACCCATCACTTTCTG
>JADGRP010000319.1 GCA_017880805.1 Burkholderiales bacterium | reverse complement strand
GTCAAGCACGTCGGCCGGCCGGTCACGCTCGACGAGATGGACGCGGCGATTGCCGATGGCGCATCCGGGAAGGCGCGATGATCGGGCTCGACACGAACATCCTCGTCCGCTTCATCACCCAGGACGACCCCGTGCAGTCGCCCGCCGCAAACGCAATCTTCGCGACCCGGCTCACCGCGGCCGAGCGCGGCTTCGTCAGCATCGTCGCGATCGTCGAGACGACCCGGGTGCTCGAGCGCCTCGACAACCTCTCCGACGCCGCGGTTGCGGCTGCGATCGAGCGGGTTCGCGCAGCCTTAGCCGGTTCGGCGAAAGACGTTGATTTGGCAATGGCTGTAGAAAATCGATTCTGACCCCGTCAACGCTGACCGCGTCAACGCTGCAATCCGAGCGCGATGTGACTTTTGCCGGCGCCCGCGCCTGACATCGCGCGCACCCTATACTTGCGCTTGCGCGCGTCGGCGCTATCTCGGAAAATGCGCGCGTTCAAAGGGCAGCGGAGTCGGCCATCATGGCCAATCGCCTAATCGAGGAAGACTCTTTCGGGCGCAAGACCGTGACGACCCGTGACCGTTTGTTTATGGCAGCATTGCTACCGGTTGCCATTCTAGGTGGAGTGCTGTTGGGTAGCGAAGACCAGCTGATGCGGCGGACACCACCGACCACCGCGGAATATCTTCGCCAACTTTCGATCAATGGGATCGAGACCGCTGGGACGGATTTTTTCAACCGGCGATACAGTCCGAGCCGGCTGGGAAAGCCGATCAGCGCGATCGATACCACTTACGACTATGATTTCTCCGAGCTCGATCGAGCCTTCACGAAGCTTAGCCATGTTGACCGCCGCGTAGCCTTGCGAGCGATCTTCGAGCGGGCGACGGCCGGCGCGCGTTCGAAGACCGAAGCGCAGCTGAAGCTGCTGCGCTTCTTGCAAGAGGCTTCGTACCATAGCATTTGGTTGCAGCCTATGGACAGGGATCGGCAGGCCGTTTTCGATCCACTCGTGCTGCTCGAACTCGGAGAGATGCGCTGCGGAAACGTCGCGCGCCTGGCGGCCGATCTCTACGACGCCGCTGGGTATCGGACCCGTGTGATCCAGGCCGGGGAACACGTCAGCGCCGAGGTGTTCTATGAGGGCGGCTGGCACTTCTTCGAGGCAGATATGTTCGGCGGCGGCCAGACCATCCGTTCCGAGGACGGCCGCATTCCCTCGCTCGCCGAATTGTCCGCCGAGCCGTATCGCATCGATAAGCTGCCGAGCACGCGCGAGAGTGCCATCTACAACGATACCGATGTCGGCCGGCTGAGCAGCAAAGCGTACCCATCGTATTATTTTTTCTCGGAGCAGTCCTATGCGGGCCTGCCGCCGCAAATCTACTTGAAGACCGCGACCCTCGAGCAGGCGGCGGCAAGCAAATGGTACGGCTGGAACTACTATGAAACGCTCAATAACCCGGATTTGAAGCTGGGGAACTTCGCGCCGTTTTACGAGCCTGGCGCACCACGCTTCCGGACGGTGGAGGTGCAGTCTCGCCGAGCGACAATCTCGTGGGAGCCGTCTGAGGACAAAGATGGCGACTTGCTGGGCTATCGGGTGTTTGTCAGCCGGCATTCGCGCGGGTGGGACTACCCAACGTTTTCCGGCGATGCGAGCGCCAAGCGCTATTGGCGTAGCGGGGGCTGGAAGCCGGCGATGTACGATGCCCTCTTCCGGGTGATCCCTGCAGATGTTGCGCGGATCGTCACGAAGAATCCTAGCGTCTCGATCGATCTTCCGCAGGGCGAGAGCCGGTATGTGTCGGTGATGCCGTTCGATCAGCACGGAGAAGCCGTAGGTCGAGAGCTCTATCTCACCTCAGAGGAGCTACGGATCGACGGTGATGATATCAAGACCGCGGCGACGGAAAAAGAAGCAGAGACGAGACTTCCCGCGCCGTGATGCTCGATAAGACCGGAGAATCGGGGTCGGAGTGCTAATTACACAAAATCCCAGTCCACAACTCTGACCCCGTCAACGCTGCTAGATCAAGTTGAACTCGGATTTCATGAGAACGGCGTAATATGGAATCCATGTGCAGATTGTCCAGTAGACCGTGAGAGTGATGACAGTCGTCCCGCCGACGCCCGGCGAAGTGTGGACCTTGCAGTACTTCTCGATCATCATCGGGCCGTACACCTTGAACGGCGGCGCTACGTCCTTCGCATGATCGAACGGCTTGTTCTCCGCCCCAATCACGGGGCCGTTCAGACTGTTACCGGGTTTGTGAAAGTCTTGGATAAACGGCGCGCCGCTTGGAACTGCCTGCGTACCTGTCCCGTCGCCGTTCGTGTTCGCGAACAGCGGCAAACCTGACGCCGATTGCCATGGCCCCCACGGCGTCAGCGACCAGTAGAGCATGATCCCGTCGAACCCGCCGCCGTCACACATGATGAGCCACAGTTCCGGCACTTCCGTGCACTTGTTCAAGAGGCACACGACTGAGAAGTCGCCGATCCCGGTGACCGCAGGCTGGTCCGGGGTTCCGCCCAGGACGGGCCAGCACCGCTTGCGGACGCCTGGGCTGCTCTGGTCGTCTGGAGCGCTCCACGTCATCTGCGTGCCATGGCCCTGAAAATACATCGTGCCGATCCCGGACTCGACGCCGGCGTATGGCGTCGCGGACAGGTAGATCGAGCTCAGGTCGTAGATTGTGATGTACATCTCGGGAAGATGCGACACGAACAGTGGGCCTCGGAAGGTGCCGCTCCCGAACGTGAGCAGATACCCCTGGCCGTCAGCCAGATTCGCACCAGCGAACGACGGGTAGGACGAGTCGTAGCAATGCAGCGCGGTCTGGACGAAAGACGGGTTCGTCGTTGGAGCGGCAAGGGGCGCCACGCCCTGTATGACGCCCTGCGTCTTCGTCGCAGTGAAATCGAGCTGCGACAGGACGCGAAGGTAAGTGAAGGAAATGGTCGGATCTGCCGCGTCGATCGTCGTCGGGATGGTGAGCTTCGTCAGCACCGAGGCCCAGCCCGTGCCGATCGGCTTGCCCTGTCTCTTGATGATAAGCTGGTTGAACCGGAGGACGACGTAGGTGCTCGCGTCGGGATGACCCGCATAGGGCGGAATCGTGACGCCGGAATGCGGCGCATTGTCCGCGCCCATGTCGTCGACGCTCCATGCCAGGTCAAGCGGATCCGCCTTTCCTGCGCTGTTGTTCGGGAAGACGAGCAGCGTGAAATTTTTCGAGTTGTCGGAGAGATTCTGTGGCTGATTGCTGAAGGACGGGTTGCTACTGGTCCAACATTTCAGCATGAGACCCTTGGGCGACGCCTCCGGATCGGCCGTGTCGCTCCACGCGATCGTGTCGTATGGTGCGGTCGTCTGCCCCCGAATGTCACCGAACAGAAACAATAAGTTGCCGTCCGGCCCTGCGAACGACTTCGCCTTGTCGGAGCCGAAGACATTGAAGTGATAGCCCAAAAGGTTGCTTGTCTGCGCCGCCTTCAAGTCCGCGGCGTCTGACCACAGGGCTTGGTCCGGCTGCTGTTGTGTCTTCGTGATGGGCGGTCCACCAGGATAATATCCGATACTATCCGGGGGTTGTTTTTTCTTCGACTTGACGTTGTTTCCTTGCGGTACCCATGCCTGCCCTGAGGCTAGCTTCGTGACGTCTACGTCGCCAACCAACTGCTGCAACCAGGTTGTTGACAGAAAGGTGAACTGCGTGATGTTCGACATGCACACCTCCTTTGTCGACACGGCGGCGCTACGACAGCAAGAGACCGGCAAACAATCAAGTCCTTCTATACTCCTATTGATACGATGGCCGAGGCACGAAGACTACCCTCAACACCGGAGTTCCGGGGACAGTGCGCCGGGAGACCGGCGAGCAGTAGGTGGTGCAAGTCCACTGCGATGAAGGCATAGCGAACCACATGGGCCCCGAACCGTGCGTCGTCGGTCGCGAGGCCCGGGGCGAAGCGTCGGTAGGGGGTACGCATAGCCAGGGAGAATCGCGGTCGGAGCGCTAATTACAGTCCTGCCACGCCTCGGTAAAATTGTACCCGATGCGGATTGCCGTGATCCGAATCTTGTCGAACAGCCGATGCGCCAACTCGTCGTATTGCTCGTCGCAATTGAATCTGGTGCGCTTCACGTAGTCTTCGCCGCCGTCCTTCCGCATGGCCTTGGTCCAGTCGGCTGCCGCGCGTTTCGCAGCGGCGTCGACCAGCCCGACCTCGAGGATGAGGTCGACGAACTTGTCGGCCTGCGAGCCCTCGATATGCTCGTAGACGGCCGAACGATGTGCCTTGCCGCACGGCAGCAGGCAGACCGCCGCCATCTTGCCGGGACGGATCGCCCGGTCCACCTCGCCGAAATTCAGCTTGCTCGCCGTCGCCAGCGGCTGCCGGGCATGAAACAATGCCGTCAG
>JADGRP010000318.1 GCA_017880805.1 Burkholderiales bacterium | reverse complement strand
GTGACGGCGCCAGATATCACGGCTTCAATCTGCTCGTCGGCGAGATCGCCTCTCGCCCGCGCCTCGTCGCGGAAAGGCGACAGGAGATTCAGGACTCGCTGCCCGACTATCGAAGCACGGCGGCGTATGCGTCCAATCGCGCCAGCGGCGCCATATCCCTGTCCGCAGGTATTCACGGACTGTCCAATCATCTGCTCGATACGCCGTGGCCCAAACTCGTGCGAAGCAAGGCGCGCCTGGCCGAGGCGCTCGACGGTCAAGCGCTCGATACCGAGGGCGCCTTCGCGCTGCTCGCCGATCGCGAACCGGCCGAGGACGCCACATTGCCGATGACCGGCGCGTCGTATCAACGCGAGCGCATGTTATCGAGCGCCTTCATCGTCAGCCCGGAATACGGCACGCGTTGCTCGACCCTCTTCACGCTGGCGCGGGACGGCAGCGCGCATTTGATCGAGCGCAGTTTCGACGCCGCAGGATACATGATTGGCGAGTCCGCGCACGCTTTCGCGGTCGGGGCGCTTGCATCAACGTCCTTGGATACCGGCGGGGCTCGCTAGATCTTGTAACGAGAGAACGTCAGGCGCGAGACGCCCTCGTGCACGGTCAGGCGGCATAGTCCGCCCACCGGCAGCGTCAGTTTGTCGCGGCAATGTCCGAACGGCAGGCCGGTGAAAACCGGGACACCGAAGCGCGAGCGCGCATGCTCGATCATCGCTGCGATGTCGTAGCCGTTATCGTTGGCGCCGAGCTCGAAGCCGCTGAAATCACCAAGAAGAACAGCACGCTGCCGCTCAAGCACGCCGGCGAAATGAAGCTGATAGAGCATCCGCTCGATGCGATACGGATGCTCGCCGGTATCTTCGATGAATAGAATGCCGCCGTCGATGTCCGGGAAGTGAGCCGTCCCCACGAGATGCGACAGCATGGCCAGGTTTCCGCCCCAGAGGATTCCTTCAGTGTGGAACGGGCCCGGCCCGTCGAGCTTGCAGTCCACCGTGTACTGATCCCCGGCCAGCAATCCCCAGCAATGTTTGGACGTGAACGCAGAGGGCGCTTCGGCGCCGAAATCGTACGCGGCCATCGGTCCGGCGAAAGTGACCATGCCCTCGTGTGCCAGGGCGGGCAACTGGAATGCCGTGAAATCGCTGTGGCCGAGCCACCATTTCCCCGCCGCGGCGACGGCGCCGAAGTCGATCCGATCGAGGAGCCGCGACCAACCATAACCTCCGCGAACGGCGATCGCGATGTCGACATTCGGATCGCTGGCCATCCGCGCGATCGCGGCGAGTCGCTCGTCGTCCGGCGCCGAAAAGCGCTGCCAGCGCGAAGCAACCGTAGCATCAACGACCACTCGATGGCCGGCGGCTTCGAGCCGCGATACCGCGCGCACGATCGCCGCCGGATCGGTCGTGAAACCGGCGGGCGAATAAAAGCCGATGCCATAGGAAGGCTGAGTCACCGCCGCCGCGCAAGGAAAAAATCGCTCAGGAGCCGTCCACATGCTTCGCCGGCGATGCCGGCGGTCACCGTCGTGTGGTGATTGAGTCGCCGCTCGGCAAACAGATCGACGATGCTACCGCACGCGCCTGTCTTGGGATCGCGAGCGCCAAACACGAGCTGCCGAATGCGTGCATGCAGAATCGCTCCCGCGCACATCGCACACGGCTCGAGCGTCACGTACAGGTCGCAGTCCGGCAGGCGATAGTTGCCGAGCGAGCGCGCCGCGTCCCGCAATGCAGCGATCTCGGCGTGCGCCGTCGGATCGTTCGCGGCGATCGGCGCGTTGCCGCCGCGCCCGATGATCGTGCCGTCCTTGACCACGATCGCGCCGACCGGGATCTCTCCTCGCGCCTGTGCCTGGCGTGCGAGCGCAAGCGCCTCTTCCATCCAGTGCTCCGGCGGAATGGCCTCACCCGAATTTCCAGCCGCAACAGCGTCGGTTCGCGAAACTATCATCGTCATTTCACTTGCGCTTCGCGCCGGCGATCATCACGGCATTGGAGTCGATTTTCACCAGCAAGGTCGTATAAATCACCCGCGCCGGGCGTGTCGTCTATTCCCATTCGATGGTCGCGGGCGGCTTGCCGGAAATATCGTACACGACGCGATTGATGCCGCGCACTTCGTTGATAATGCGGCTCGACACCGTGCCAAGCAGTTCGTGCGGCAGTGGCGCCCAATGGGCGGTCATGAAGTCGGTAGTCTGTACTGCGCGCAGCGCGACGACGTGCTCGTAGGTACGACCGTCGCCCATCACGCCGACCGATCGCACAGGCAGAAACACGGCAAACGCCTGCGCGACCGCGTCGTACCAATTGCCCGGTCCGGCGGCAGACTCGTTCGCGCGCGAAGCCGGGGCTCCCCCTGCCGTCGCGGCACATGGCGTCTTGCGCAACTCGTCGATGAAAATCGCGTCGGCATGGCGCAAGAGGTCCGCGAATTCGCGCCGGACCTCGCCCAGAATGCGAACGCCCAGCCCAGGTCCGGGAAACGGGTGTCTGAATACCAAGTTGCGCGGCAAGCCGAGCGCGAGGCCGAGCTCGCGCACTTCGTCCTTGAACAGCTCGCGCAACGGTTCCAGCAGCTTCAGGTGTAGCGTCTCGGGCAAGCCGCCAACGTTGTGGTGCGACTTGATGGTATGCGCGGTCTTGCTGCCGCCCGCGGATTCGATCACGTCGGGATAGATGGTTCCCTGCGCCAGCCACTTCGCGTTCGGCAGCTTGGCCGCTTCCGCCTGGAAGACGTGGATGAACTCTCGCCCGATGATCTTGCGCTTCTGTTCCGGATCGATGATTCCAGCCAGAGTCCCAAGGAAGACTTCGCTTGCATCGACCATGATCACCTTGACGCCGAGGTGTTCCGCGAACGTGTCCATGACCTGCGCCGCCTCGTTCAGGCGCAGCAAGCCGGTGTCGACGAACACGCAGGTCAGCTGGTCGCCGATGGCGCGGTGAATGAGCGCCGCCGCCACGGACGAATCGACTCCGCCGGAAAGCCCAAGAATGACTTCCTCGCTGCCGACCTGAGCGCGGATTTTCGCCACGGCTTCGTCGGTATAGGCGGGCATCGTCCAGTCGCCCTTGCAGCCGCAAATGTCTCGGACAAATCGCGCGAGGATCGCCCTGCCCTGGAGCGTATGAGTGACCTCGGGATGAAACTGGACCGCGTAGTAACGCCGGGATTCATCCATCATGCCCGCGATCGGCGTCGCGTCATTGCTCGCCATTAATGTGAAGCCGGGCGGCAAGGCAGTGACCTTGTCGCCATGGCTCATCCACACATCGAGCAGTCCATGACCGCCGGCGCCGGCGCGGTCCTGGATACCTTCAAGCAGGCGGCCATGGCCGCGCGCGCGAATTTCCGCATAGCCGAATTCACGCGTGAGCCCGTTCTCGACCGCGCCGCCCAATTGCGCCGCCATCGCCTGCATCCCGTAGCAGATGCCGAGCACCGGCACTCCCGCCGACCAAACGCTGGCCGGAGCGCGTGGCGTATCGCCGTCGATGACGCTGTTCGGGCCTCCCGAAAGAATGATGCCGGCCGGCGCGAACTCCCTGACAAACGCCTCCGGGACATCGAATGGATGAATTTCACAATACACGTTCAACTCGCGCACCCGGCGCGCGATGAGCTGGGTGTATTGCGCGCCGAAATCGAGAATCAGGATCGATGAATGCATGGCGAAGTCATTGAGCAGCGCGAACCACCGGTGCGCCGGCAAAATGGCGGCGCGCCAAGAAGAACGCGACGCCCTGCAGCAGCGCGCTGACAAAGAAGGTGGCGCCGACGCGCCAGTCCTCGGGCGGCAAACGGCTCACCGCTGCCAGCAGGGGCGTGCTGATCAAAGGCGCGACAACAAACATGATGCTGTTGATCGAGTTGAGCGCACCCATAGTAACGCCCTGCTCGCGAGGATCCACGGCATTGGATACAACCGCCTGCAGCGCGGGACCAGCCGCAAAGGACAAGAAGTTGGCGACGATGATCACGTACATCATCCATCCTTGCTGCGCCAGGCCGTAGAGAACATAGGCGACGGTTCCGGTCGCAAGCCCGATCAGCGCCAGCCGAGTGTTGCCGAAGCGTCGCAACAGCATTCCCAGCAGGCCTCCTTGCACGACAGCCGCCACCAAGCCGACGCAAAAAAGCGCGAATCCGTTTTCGCGCGGACCCCAGCCGAACCGGAAGTGGGTAAACAACACCCAGCAAATTTGCAACGTCAACTGCGCCAATACACTCAGCGCGAATACGATGACAAGGCTTCCGATCTCGCGATGCCGGGCAAGCGTCAGCAGTGCGGCGAATGGATTCGCCTTGGCGAGCGAGAATGGCGAGCGGCGATCGCGCGGCAAGGACTCCGGCACGATGAAAAATCCGTAGGCCGCGTTGACCAGCGACAAACCGGCCGCGGTGTAGAACGGCAATTGCAGGTTCACGCTGCCGAGCAGGCCGCCAATCATGGGACCGAAAATGAAGCCGAGGCCAAAGGCGGCACCGATCAGGCCAAAGCTCTTCGCCCGCTGTTCGGCAGTCGAGACATCGGAAGAGTACGCATTGGCGACCGAAAAGCTTGCGCCGGAAGCGCCTCCGACCACGCGAGCGACGAACATCAGCGCCAGCGATGGAGCGAGCGCAAGCAAGAGGAAATGCAGCCCGAGGCCCAGCAGCGACCACAGCAGCAGCGGTCGGCGTCCGAAACGGTCCGACAGCGCGCCGAGCAATGGTGCGCAGAAGAATTGCATCACGCCGTAGACGATTACCAGCGCGCCGTACCAGTAGGTCTGCAATTCGCGGCTTGCGGTGTATTCGCCGACCAGAATTGGCAGCACCGGAATCGCGATGCCAATGCCGAGGACGTCGATGAAGACGACCACCAGGATAAACGGCAGCCCCGCGCGACGGCCTTGCCCGATGCCTGCGCTAGACATCGAAAACCTTTATCACCCGGAGCAGCGTCGCGGTTGCCGAATCGTCGCGCGCAGCGCGTCCGTTTCGTCCGGCGCGCCCGGTTGATGGATCGATGCTGTCAGTCGACGCGATAATTCGGCGCTTCCTTGGTGATCTGCACGTCATGCACATGCGATTCGCGAATGCCCGCGGTCGTGATCTCGACGAACTCCGCCCGGGTGCGCAGCGCGTCGATGTTCGCGCAGCCGCAGTAGCCCATCGCCGCGCGCACGCCGCCGAGGAGCTGGTGCACGACCGCCACCATTGTGCCTTTGTACGGCACCCGTCCTTCGATGCCCTCGGGGACCAGCTTCTCCGCGGCTCCCTCGCCTTCGGCATCCTGAAAGTAACGGTCGCTCGAGCCGAGTTGCATCGCGCCCAGCGAGCCCATGCCGCGGTAGCTCTTGTACGAGCGTCCCTGATAGAGCTCGATCTCTCCCGGGGATTCCTCGGTCCCCGCGAACAGGCTGCCCAGCATGACGCTGGACGCACCCGCGGCAATCGCCTTCGCGACGTCTCCCGAATATCGGATACCGCCATCGGCGATCAACGGAATGCCGAGATCGCCGACGCCTTCGAGCGTGCTGAGTATTGCGGAGATTTGCGGCACGCCGACACCAGCGACGATGCGCGTGGTACAGATCGACCCCGGGCCGATACCGACCTTGATCCCGTCGGCGCCGCAGTCGGCCAGCGCACGCGCGCCGCTCGCGGTCGCGACATTGCCGCCGATGACCTGCACTTGCGGGAAAGCGCGCTTGACCAAGCGAACGCGATCCAGCACGCCCTGCGAATGGCCATGTGACGTATCGACGACCAAGACATCGACTCCGGCGGCGACCAGCGCTTCGGCGCGTTCGTCGGTGTCGGCGCCGGTGCCGATCGCCGCGCCGACGCGCAACTGCCCGAGCTCGTCCTTGCAGGCGTTCGGGTGCTCGGTTGCTTTCAGGATGTCCTTGACCGTAATGAGACCCTTGAGCTCGAACTTGTCGTTCACAACAAGAACTCGTTCGAGCCGATGACGATGCATCAGGCTCTTCGCGTACTCGAGCTCAGTGCCCTCGGCCACCGTGACGAGCTTGTCGCCTTTGGTCATGATATTGGCCACTGGCTGATCGAGATTGGTTTCGAAACGCAGATCGCGATTGGTCACGATGCCGACGACCTTGCGCCCGTCGAGCACCGGTAGCCCCGAAATCCTGTGCTGCTGCGTCAGCGCCAGCACGTCGTGCACGGACATGGTCGGCGGGACCGTGATAGGGTCCTTGACTACGCCGCTCTCGAAGCGCTTGACCTTCGCCACCTCGGCTGCCTGGGCTTTCGGCACCATGTTCTTGTGCACGATGCCCATGCCGCCTTCTTGGGCGATGGCGATGGCGAGGCGTGCTTCAGTCACTGTGTCCATTGCCGCCGACAGCAGTGGAATGTTCAGCGAAATGCTTGCAGTAAGGCGGGTTTGGAGGCTGACGTCGCGGGGAACGACGGTGGAAAGGGCGGGGAGCAGCAGGACGTCGTCAAAAGTGAGGGCTTTTTGAACGACACGCATCGTGCATTTCTCCTGTGCGCAAAAACCGATTATACGCGCGTCGCACGCACCGGTAAACGGCGACCGAGGACCGCCGGGCGGCGGTAAGTTGACGTTGGCCAACGATTAGCATTACCTTGTCACGACTCTTGCGTGACTGGAACCTCGAATGAAGCTGCGCACCTCGCTGTTTTTTGCCGCCGGACTTGGCGCGTTCATGGCCCTCGCGACGACCGCCTCTCACGCGATCCTCTACAAGTGGATCGACGAAAATGGCCGCGTGGTCTACGGCGACCAGCCGCCACCGGGCGCGAAACCCGAGAAGGTCAACACCAGCATCGGCCCGGCCGATCCGAACGCGGTGCGCGACATGGCGAGCAAGGACGCGGAGATCAAGAAGCGCCAACAGCAACGGGCGGACGAGGCGGCCAAGACAGCGAAGGACGAGGCCGACGGCAAGAGGAAACTCGATCAGTGTGTGCAGGCTCGCGGCAGGATAAAGACGCTGCAGAGTGACGTAGCCGTGTTCAGGTACAACGAAAAAGGCGAGAGGGTGTTCTACGAGCCAGCCGATCGCGAACGCTCCATCGCCGACAACCAGAAAATAATGCGCGACCTGAGCTGCCCGGCGCTACCCACGACCTAATGTAAGAAGAGGCCGCAGCTTCAATGCGTGCGAATGCGCTCGCGCTGACCGCACCGACGGCGCCGCACCGACGGCCGCCCCCAAAAAATTATTTCTTGTCCAGATTGGCCTGGTTGATCTTGACGTCGGCCTTGCTCTTCAGGCTCGCCAGATAGGCATTGAACAGCTCGTGCCCGACCTGGTCCCCGACGCGACTGTTGAATGCCTTCAGTCGCTCCGGATCCGGCGCCGGCGGCGCAATCACCTGCAGGACCTTGTAGATCGAAAACGTGCCGCGCTCGGTGGGAGCAGCGACGTATGCCGGCAGCTTGCTTGCATTCACCTGGAATATCTTGATCAGGGCATCGGGCGGAAATCCAGGCTGCGCCTGATTTCTGGTCAGGTTCACCGGCTTGCCAAACGACATGCCGGCGTCCTTGCCCTGCTCCAGTAGCGCCAATTTTTCCTTCCCCGCCTTTTGTGCGAGTTCGCTGGCGGCGGTGCGCTCGAGCTGCCGCCGAATCTCGACTTTGACGTCGTCGAACGGCCGCGTCGTCGGGGGCTTGTACTCGATGACTCTGGCGGCCATCAGCGTATTCGGCGCGACCTCCAGTGCCTCGGTGTTGCGTTTCGCCTGCAGCGATTCGGCGCTGAATACCGCCTGGACGAACTTCGCGTTGTTCTGTGCCAGCGCCTGGACCTGCGACCGGGTGAGCATAGGCGTCGTTTTCAGTTCCAGATTGAGCCCTTTGGCCGCGGCCTGAAGCGAGTCCGCCTGCTCGTAAACCAGATTTTGAAACTGGTCGGCGGCTTCGACGAATTTCCGGGTCGACTTCTGCCGCTTGAGGTCCAGTTCGATCTGGCCCCTCGCCTCGTCGAAGGTCTGCGTCTTGCCGGGTGTGACGCCGGTGATCCGGATGATGTGCCATCCGAAATCGGTCTGCACCGGTCCGACGATGTCTCCCTGCTTGCCGGAAAACACCGCGTCTTCGAAGGGTTTGACCATCGAGCCGTCGCGCGCAATCGAGCCCAGATCGCCGCCTTGACCGGCCGATCCCGGGTCCTGGGAATTCTGCTTGGCCAGCTCGGCGAACTTTGCCGGCGTCTTGCGCGCCTGGACCGCGAGCGCTTCGGCCTTTTGCTTGGCCGCGGCCTTGTCGGCGTCGGAGGCATCGGCTTTGACCGCAATCAGAATATGGCTCGCCTGGCGTTCTTCCGCCTTGGTGTATTGCCTGACGTTGTCGTCGTACTGCTTCTTCACTTCCGCGGGCTCGACCTTGATCTGCCCTATGAGCGATTCCGGCGTGAGCGCAAGGTATTCGATCTTCACCTCGTCGGGAATCTGGAACGCACTCTGATTGGCGTCGTAAAACGCCTTGACCGCGGCGTCGTCGATCTTGACGTCCTTGAGAAAGGCATCGGCTGCGACTGTCGCGACCGCAACCTGCCGCTGCTGATCGAGCAGGCCGAGATAACGTTCGACATTGCTCATCGCCAGGATATTGCCGCTGGAGATGGGTTCCTGCAGCGGCGCGAGCGTCAGTTCCTGCCTCACGCGCTGCTCGAACGCCAGCGGGGTCATGTTTTGCGAGTTGAGGAGCTGCTCATAACGGGTGCGCGAAAACTTCCCGTCGTCCTGAAACGGCGGCAGCTCGCCGATGAACTGCGCAAGCTGCGCATCGGAAACGCGTAAATTGCCGCGACGGACCTGGGCGTCGAGCACCCGCTGCCCGATAAGCTGCTCGAGCATCGAATAGCGGACTTCCGGGTTATCGAAAACCGCCGGATCATAGTCTTTGCCGAGCGACTGTCGCATCCGATCCTGCTGATCGTGCATCGCGTTCGCGAAGTCCGTCTGACTGATCGGGTCGCCCGCGACGCGGGCGATTTCGGTGGCTGAACCACTACCGCGAAAGTAGTAATCGACGCCGAAGAATGCGAACGGCAGTGTGATCAGCGCTATGATGATCTGGACTACGCGCTTCTTGCGGTAAACGAAATCAAACATGACGGAGACGATTGCCCATTAGTGCCGAATTCATTCGGCCATTCTGCCCAAGAAACGAGGCCGGCGCGAAATGAAGTTCCATTCCGCGGCAAAAAAAGGCGAACTCGCGTTCGCCCTTGGACCAGTGTTGGCGGAGTGGACGGGACTCGAACCCGCGACCCCCGGCGTGACAGGCCGGTATTCTAACCAACTGAACTACCACTCCCGGATCTGCTGGTGGGTGCTGAGAGGCTCGAACTCCCGACATTCGCCTTGTAAGGGCGACGCTCTACCAACTGAGCTAAGCACCCCGCATCGGCGCCGTCGACTCGTGATTTCGTATCCAAAAATGCGCGAATTGCCGGACCGCGGCTCTCCTGCCCATGTTTCGGCTCATTGGCCAACGCAATTGCCGATGGGCGAGCCGGAGCGCGGGAAAGCCTGCTAGTTTACCGAATCCTTGAGGGCTTTGCCAGCGCGGAACTTGGGCACCTTGGCGGCCTTGATCTTGATCGCAGCGCCGGTGCGCGGATTGCGACCCTGTCGCGCGGTACGCTTACCCACGTAGAACGAACCAAAACCGACCAGCGTGACGATGTCGCCTTTCTTGAGCGAATTCTTAATCGAGTTCACCGTCGCGTCGAGCGCCCGCCCCGCTGCAGCCTTTGAAATGTCCGCGTGCTTGGCAATGGCATCGATCAGTTCCGATTTGTTCACGGATGGCCCCTTTGGATACTGGATGGAGAAGGTGGCAGGCGCGCGCATGACAAGCGCGGCAGATTCGATCCCCGGAGGTGCTTTATAACAATCGCGAAAACCTCATGTCAAGCGGCTCATGCACCTCATGTGCCAATACCGCAGTGGTCGACATGTGAAATCGCACGCCAAAAAATAAGCAGCGATTCCGTGATCGCCGCGGATCAACGGTCTATGCGGTGAATCATGCGCTCGAATTGCCGGAAAGCGGCGAATAATCGGCGCACGTCCCGTGCGCCGATTACTTCCATAGCCCAGTTGCCGGATTCGCGGTGATGGGCTAGTGCTTGATAACCGCGGCAGGTTCGTCCACCGGCGGAGCGGCAACCGCGGCAGCTTGCGCCGGGGCGTCCTCGATCGGAACAGGCTGCCGCTCGAGGGCGTACTGGAGTACCTGCTCGATCCAGCGCACAGGGTGTATTTCGAGGCGGTTCTTGATTTCGTCGCCGATCTCGACCAGGTCCTTGACGTTCTCTTCGGGGATCAGCACCTGCCTGATGCCGCCGCGACCCGCCGCGAGCAGTTTCTCCTTGAGACCGCCGATCGGCAACACTTCGCCGCGAAGCGTGATTTCGCCGGTCATGGCGACATCCGCGCGCACCGGAATGCCGGTAAGGATCGACACGATCGCCGTGCAGATCGCCGTGCCAGCGCTCGGCCCGTCCTTGGGCGTCGCACCCTCGGGCAGGTGAATGTGCAGGTCGGTCTTGGTGTAGAAGTCCGCCGCGACACCGAGTTGCTTGGAGCGATGGCGCACGACCGACAGCGCCGCCGCGATCGACTCGTTCATGACTTCGCCGAGCTTGCCCGTGGTGGTCGTCTTGCCCTTGCCCGGCAGCGCCACCGCTTCGATCGTCAGGAGATCGCCGCCGACTTCGGTCCAGGCGAGTCCAGTAACCTGCCCGACCTGGTTCTTCTTTTCGGCAATGCCGTATGTGTAGCGGCGAACGCCGAGGTATTTGTCGAGATTCTTTGCGTTGACCTCGACCGGGCTCTTGGCGGCACGGGTCTTGCCCTCGCTCGCCTTCAGCAGCAGCGCCTTGACCACCTTGCGGCAGATCTTGGATACGTCGCGCTCGAGCGCCCGTACCCCTGCTTCGCGCGTGTAGTAGCGAGTGATGTCGCGCAGCGCCGAATCGGCGATGTGCAGCTCGTTGGCCTTCACGCCGTTGTTCTTCATCTGCTTCGGCACCAGGTACTGCTTGGCGATGGCAACTTTCTCATCCTCGGTGTAACCCGAGAGACGAATAACTTCCATGCGGTCGAGCAGCGCCGCCGGAATGTTGAGTGTGTTGGCGGTGGCGACGAACATCACGTCCGAGAGATCGAATTCGACCTCGACGTAGTGATCGACAAAGGTGTTGTTCTGCTCAGGATCGAGCACTTCCAGCAGCGCAGAGGACGGGTCGCCGCGAAAGTCCATACCCATCTTATCGACTTCGTCGAGCAGGAACAGTGGATTTCTGACCCCGACCTTGGTCATGTTCTGGAGGATCTTGCCGGGCATGGAGCCGATGTACGTGCGGCGGTGACCCCGGATCTCGGCTTCGTCGCGCACGCCGCCCAGCGACATGCGCACGAACTTGCGGTTGGTCGCACGTGCGATCGACTGTCCGAGCGAGGTCTTGCCGACGCCCGGCGCGCCAACCAGGCACAGGATCGGCGCTTTGAGCTTGTCGACGCGCTGCTGTACCGCAAGATACTCGACGATGCGCTCCTTGACCTTCTCCAGCCCGTAATGGTCCGCGTCGAGGACCTTGACCGCGTTCGACAGGTCCTTGTTGATCTTGCTCTTCTTCTTCCACGGCAGGCCGAGCAGCGTGTCGATGAAGTTGCGCACGACCGTCGCTTCGGCGGACATGGGCGACATCATCTTCAGCTTCTTGAGCTCGGTCATGGCCTTGGTCTCGGCCTCCTTCGACATCTTGGCGGCTTTGACCTTCTTCTCCATTTCGTCGAGATCGGCGTTGTCGTCGCCTTCGCCGAGCTCCTTCTGAATCGCCTTGACCTGCTCGTTCAGGTAATACTCGCGCTGGCTCTTTTCCATCTGCCGCTTGACCCGGCCCCGAATGCGCTTCTCGACCTGAAGGATGTCGACCTCGCCCTCGAGCAGTCCCAGCAGGTGCTCGAGCCGCTTGCCGACGTCCTGCATTTCGAGGATTTCCTGTTTCTGCTCGAGCTTCAGCGGCAGATGCGCGGCGATCGCATCGGCAAGGCGGCCGCCGTCGTCGATGCCTGACATCGAGGTCAGAATCTCCGGTGGAATCTTCTTGTTCAGCTTGACGTATTGATCGAACTGGCCGAGCAGCGCGCGACGCATCGCTTCGATTTCGTGCGCGCCGCCTTCGAAAGCGGCGAGCACGGTCGCGTCGGCGGAAAGGTAATCGCCGACGTCATCGATGCTCACGATTCGTGCCCGCTGGGTGCCTTCGACCAGCACCTTCACCGTGCCATCCGGGAGCTTGAGCATTTGCAGCACTGTCGCGACGCTGCCAATGTCGTAGAGGTCCTCTGCCGACGGTTCGTCCTTGGCGGCGGACTTCTGCGCGACGAGCAGAATGTGCTTTCCCGTCTCCATGGCCACGTCGAGCGCTTTAATCGACTTCGGACGGCCGACGAATAGCGGAATCACCATATGTGGAAATACGACAACGTCCCGCAACGGGAGCAGCGGGAAAGGCGTCAGCGCGGAGGAAAGAATAGGTAGATCGTTGCCCATGGCGGTTCGGTGCCCTTCAAAGTCCCTCATTGTCCTTCATTGTCCATACTCGGATGGACGGAGTACGGGGAAGATGGGGTCGACAAACGGCGTCTTCAAGCCGTCTGGCCCCGCGGCAACCGCGCGGGATACATCCCTTTCGTGTGTCTCGGCGCGCAAATCTCGCGCCGGCGCCTGACAGATTACGAATGAGCCGCCGCGACCTTGGGCGACTCGGCGAACATCAGAAGTGGCTTGCCATCGTTGGCGATGGTTGCCTCGTCGACGACGACACGCGAAAGATTGGTCTGCGACGGCAGGTCGTACATGACGTCGAGCAATACCTGTTCCAGTATCGAGCGCAAGCCACGCGCGCCGGTCCTGCGTGCAAGCGCCTTGCTGGCGATGGCGCGCAGCGCCGGTTCCCTGACCTCGAGCTCGACGCCTTCCATGCGAAACATCTTGTGATACTGCTTGATCAGCGCATTCTTGGGCTCGACCAGAATCTGAATCAGCGCCGCATCGTCGAGCTCTTCCAGCGTGGCGACGACCGGCAGGCGGCCGACGAACTCCGGAATCAGGCCGAACTTGATCAAATCCTCGGGCTCGGTCTCGCGCAAAAGGAGGGAGAGGTCCTTGCGGTCGTCGGGACTCAATACCTCGGCGCCGAAGCCGATCCCGGTTTTCGCGGTGCGCTGCCGGATGATCTTTTCCAGACCGTCAAACGCTCCGCCACAGACAAAGAGAATGTTGGTGGTATCGACCTGGACGAATTCCTGGTTCGGATGCTTGCGTCCTCCTTGTGGGGGCACCGACGCGATCGTGCCCTCGATCAGCTTGAGCAGGGCCTGTTGAACGCCCTCGCCCGACACGTCTCGCGTGATCGATGGGTTGTCGCTCTTGCGCGAAATCTTGTCAATTTCATCGATGTAGACGATGCCGCGCTGCGCCTTGTCGATGTCGTAATCGCACTTTTGCAGCAGCTTCTGGATGATGTTTTCGACGTCCTCCCCGACATAGCCCGCCTCGGTCAAGGTGGTGGCATCGGCAATCACGAAGGGAACGTCGAGCAGGCGCGCGAGCGTTTGGGCCAGCAGCGTCTTGCCGGACCCCGTCGGACCAATCAGCAGGATGTTGCTTTTGGCCAGCTCGACATCGTCCTCTTTGACGCTGGTTTCGAGCCGTTTGTAGTGGTTGTAGACTGCAACAGACAGTATCTTTTTGGCCAAATCCTGACCAATCACGTATTGGTCAAGAATCTGACGAATTTCGTGCGGTGTCGGTAGCTTGTTCTTGTCGGTGCGGGCGGCGTCCGCGGTGGCGCCTTCTTCCCGAATGATGTCGTTACAAAGCTCGATGCACTCGTCGCAGATGAACACCGATGGGCCGGCAATAAGCTTCCTCACCTCATGCTGGCTCTTGCCGCAGAAGGAACAATAAAGAAGCTTGTCGCCGGTTGTTTTCTCGGCCATTCACCAGCCTCGGGGCTCGGGTTAGCTCACACTATCTCGTCTCACCTGAGCCTACTTTACTCGGCTTGGTGCCGGCTCTGCAAGACTTTGTCCACGATTCCGTATGAAACCGCCTGTTCCGATGTCAGAAATCGGTCACGGTCGTGGTCGAGCTCGACCTGTTCGGACGTGCGGCCGGTCATCTTGACCATCAACGCGATGAAACGGTGCTTGATGTCGATCGCGTACTGCGCATGACGCTCGATGTCGGAAACCTGCCCCTGGAAGCCACCGGAGGGCTGGTGGATCATCACCGTCGAATTAGGCAACGCAAAACGCTTTCCCTTGGTGCCCGCCGCCAGCAGAAACGCGCCCATGCTCGCTGCCATGCCCACGCACAGCGTCGACACGTCGCATTTGATGAATTGCATGGTGTCGAAGATTGCCATCCCGGCGGGCACCGAGCCCCCCGGGGAGTTGATGTAAAAGTTGATGTCCTTGTCCGGATTCTCCGATTCCAGGAACAACATCTGGGCGATAACGAGGTTGGCGGTGTTGTCGTCGACGGGCCCGACCAGGAATATCACGCGCTCCTTGAGCAAGCGCGAATAAATGTCGTATGCGCGCTCGCCTCGGCCGCTTTGCTCGATGACCATCGGGATCAAGCCCAGACCCTTCGGCTCGTTGATTGTGCTTGTGCTCATGGTTCAGCCTTATCACGCGTCGTTTGCGTCGCTTCGTTGGCGCCGGCTGACGCAGGCTCCGGCTCCATCAATGCGGAAAAGGTCATCGCTTGATCTTCGACCTGTGCGCGCCCGAGCGCCCATTCGATGACGTTATGTTCGACCGCTGCGGCCTCGAAATCGTTCAGCCGCTCCGGCTTTTCGTAATGCCAGCGGATCACCGCGTCGGGTTGCTCATAGCTCTGCGCCGCTTCGGCGACCAGTGCCCGAATCTGCTCAGGCTTGGGATGGAGCAGATTGACACGCACGATTTCGTTCAGGATCAGGCCCAGTGCGACCCGCTCCTCGGCTTGCGGTCGAAAGATGTCGGCCGATGTCGGCAGATCGGAGTCCCGGGCTCCTCGCTGTTTCATCTCCTCAGCGGTGCGGCGCCAAAGGTTTTCCGCTTCCAGGTCGACCAGCGACCTCGGTGTGACAAGCTGGGACGCCGATCTCAGCGCCTGCATCACCTGCTGCTTGAGGGCGGCTTCGATCTTTCGCTTCAGCTCGAGTGTCAGATTGGCGGTAATTTCGGTGCGCAGCTCGTCGATGCTGCCGCTGGCGATTCCGAACTTGCGGGCGAACTCGGCATCGATTTCAGGCAGTAACGGCGCCGAAACCGAGTGGACGGTCAGCGAGAACGCCGCGGTCTTGCCCGCCACTTCGCCGCCGTGGTAGTCCGGCGGGAAGACAAGGGTGAAGGTCTTCGTTTCGCCCGCGGCCATGCCGGTGAGCGCATCGTCGAACTCCGGCAGCATGCGCCCCGCGCCGATGGTGATCGCAAAATTCTTGGCCTGACCCCCGGGAAACTCGACGCCGTCGATCTTGCCGCTGAAATCGACCATGGCGCGATCTTTGCTCCGCGCGGAACGCTCGACCAGCTCGTAGCGCACGTTCTGCTGGCGCAGGATGTCAAGCGTGTGCTCGACATCGGCCGCGCCGACATCGGCAACCGGCCGCATGACCTTGATCCCGGACAGGTCGCCGAGCGTGATTTCCGGATAAACCTCGAATACGGCGGAGAATTCGAACTGATCGTCGGCCGCTGCCTGTTTCGGCTCAATGCGCGGATAACCCGCAACGCGCAGGTTCTGCGCGCGGATCGCGTCGTTGAGGCTGGATTGCACCGTGTCCGTAATCACATCGGAGCGCACCTGCGGCCCATATTGCTGGGCAACCATCTTCAACGGCACTTTGCCGGGACGGAAGCCCGCGACCTTGACCGTCTTCGCCAGCCGCGCCAGCCGCTTTTGGACTTCGCCCTCGATCTGCTCGATCGGTACGGCGACATGCAGCCGTCGCTCGAGCTGACCCAGCGTCTCCAGTGTCATTTGCATACCCGATGATTCCTTGCTAGATTTCTGGTGGTGCGAAAGGAGAGACTCGAACTCTCACGCCTTTCGGCTCCGGCTCCTAAGGCCGGTGCGTCTACCAATTCCGCCACTTTCGCAGCCGATTTCGCGAAACGGGCCAGTATAGCGGAAACGCCTCTTTCCCGCTACGTGACTGGTCTCTATCAAGCCTGGAATAAGTGGACACTTCCGTGCCGGTAGGTCATTACGAAAATTTTCCAGTCGCGTCGTGGCTTGCGCCGTCCGCACTGCGTCCGGCTATCGTCGCGATCTACCATTTCGCGCGCGCGGCGGACGATATCGCCGACGAGGGAAGCGCGGAAGCGACGGAGCGTCTCGCGCAGTTGGACCACTACGACGCGATGCTCGATCGCATCGCCAAAGGGGATCGGCCGGACGAGCCTCCTTTCGCGTCGCTTACCGACGCCATTCGCGATCACATGTTGCCGCTGGCGCCGTTTCGCGATCTGCTGTCCGCGTTCCGACAGGACGTCGTGAAGACCCGTTACGCGGATTTCGCGGAGCTGCTCGACTATTGCGCACGCTCCGCCAATCCGATTGGACGGCTGCTCTTGAATCTGTACCGCATCGACGACCATGAAAGGCAGCGCCAGGCTGATGCCATATGCAGCGGCTTGCAGCTCGCCAACTTCTGGCAGGACGTCGCGATCGACTGGAACAAGGGTCGCGTCTACCTGCCGAAGGAGGACATGAGTCGGTACGAAGTCGCCGAAGGACAGATCGCCGATGGGCAATGCGACGAGCGCTGGCGCGCCTTGATCGCGTTCGAAGTGCAGCGTACGCGCGCAATGCTGGAATCGGGCCGAGCGCTGGCGCAGGCGTTGCCGCTTCGGCTCAAGCTCGAGCTCAAGATGGTCGTCGCCGGCGGACTTCGCATTCTCCGGTCGATCGACGCGGTCGACGGCGATGTGTTTCGCCACAGGCCGGTGCTTTCACGCAGGGATTGGGCCGCGATGTCCGCTGCCGCGCTGTTTCGGTGACATCACGTGAACCCCGATGCCTATTGCGAACAGAAGGCCGCGGCGAGCGGCTCGAGCTTCTATCACAGCTTTCGATTCTTGCCGCCCGAGCGGCGGCGCGCGATTGTCGCGCTCTACGCATTCTGCCGCGAGGTCGATGACGCGGTGGACGAAACGATCGATGCGGCGGTGGCCCGGATCAAGCTCGAGTGGTGGCGCTCGCAAGTCGCAGCGATCTTCAGCGGCGCGCCGCAACACCCCGTCGCGCAGGCGCTGCAGCCGGTAGTGAGAGCTTTCGATCTGCAACAGGAGCACTTTCTCGCGGTGATCGACGGCATGGCCATGGATCTCGATCTCGATCGATATCCGGATTTCGCCCTGCTCGAACGCTATTGTGATCGCGTCGCCGGCGTGGTTGGGCTGATGTCGGCGCAAATCTTTGGCTATTCCGACGCGTCCACGCGCGTTTACGCACGAGATCTTGGCATCGCTTTTCAGCTCACCAACATTATCCGCGATGTTGGTGAAGACGCCCGCCGCGGCCGCATCTATCTGCCACAGGACGAAATGGGTCGGTTCGGCGTGACGAGCGACGAGCTGTATCAGCAACGCGTGACTCCGGGCTTCAAGTCACTGATGGCCTTTCAGGTGCAGCGCGCCCGCAAGTTCTACGACGAGGCATTCGCCGCGTTGCCCGCGGTCGATCGCCGGTCGCAACGTCCCGGGTTGATCATGGCCGCGATCTATCGCGCCCTGCTCGACGAAATCGAATGCGATGGCTTTCGTGTTCTCGATCGACGCGTCTCCCTGACGCCGTTGCGTAAGGCATGGATCGCGTGGAAGACGTCGTGGAATTATTAGTGGCCCGTCCGGCATGATCGCCAACCGGGTCGCAGTCATCGGCGGCGGCTACGCCGGCTTCGCCGCCGCGGTGACGCTCGCCACCGCTGGGCGCGCGGTCACCGTGTTCGAAGCCGCAGGCACACTCGGTGGTCGCGCGCGCCGCGTCGAAGCCTACAGCGTCATGGTCGACAACGGCCAGCACATCCTGCTCGGGGCATATGCGCAAACACTGGCGCTGATACGCACCGTACACGGCGCCGGTGCGGAGCACGAATTGCTGGATCGCCGCCCGCTTTGCCTGAACGAGCCCGGCGTGTTCCGGCTTTCGACCCCCGCCCTTCCCGCGCCGCTGCATCTGGCCGTTGCGCTACTTTTCGCGCGGGGATGGTCTTGGGCCGATCGGCAGGCCACGATCGCTTTCGTGCGCAGCCTTCGACGCGAGCGTTTCCATTGCGATCCCGCGCTTACGGTCGGCACGTTGATCGACGGCCAACCGGCGGCCGTCATCCGCGCTTTGTGGGAGCCGCTTTGCCTCGCGGCGTTGAACACACCCGTGGCGGCGGCGTCCGCGACGCTATTCCTCAACGTTCTTGCCGCTTCCTTTGGCGCTCACGCGCGCGATTCGGACCTGTTGCTGCCGCGCGTCGATCTGTCGAGCCTGTTTCCCGAGCCGGCGGCAGCCTATGTCGCGGACCGCGGCGGCGACATCCGCAAGAGCGTGATGGTCAACGGCATCGCGGCGCGGCCCGATCGTGTGATCCTCAGGATCGGCTATAGCGAAGAAGAGTTCGACGCGGCGGTACTGGCGGTGGGCCCGCACCAGCTCACGCACTTGCTGTCCAACGGCGAGCGCGATCCCAGAGCGATACTGGCATTGGTGCAGGTCGCGGCTTTCGCCTATGAGCCGATCGTCACCGCCTACCTGCAGTATTCGACGCCTCTGGAGCTGGAGGATCCGATGCAGAAGCTCGACGGCGCACCGGGACAATGGGTCTTTGACCGCGGCCAGCTCGACGGACCGTCGGGGCTTGCCGCGGTGGTAATCAGTACCGATCTACCGAGCATGCACATGGGCCACAGCGCGCTCGCGCAATCCATCGACGCACAATTGCGACGCCTGCAACCCTCGCTTCAGGCGCCGACATGGATGCAAGTCATTGCCGAGCGCCGCGCGACGTACGCGTGCATCGCAGGGCTCGCACGTCCGGCACCGGGAATGATCGCGCCGCGCCTTTCGCTTGCCGGCGACTACACCGATCCGCGATTCCCGGCGACGCTGGAGGCGGCCACGCGAAGCGGCGTTGCGGCGGCGCAGGCCCTGCTCCAGGCATCGGGCTGAATTCCCCGGGGCCAAGCCCGACGGGCTACCAGCGCCAGAAGTCGTCGCGCTCGTCGATCAGCAAGCGCGCGAGCACCGTCTTGTGTACTTCCGACGCCCCGTCAACCAGACGCGCCTGTCGCGCATAGCGATAGATCCATTCCAGAACGGTGTCCTTGGAATAGCCACGCGCGCCGCAGAGCTGAATCGCCGTGTCGGCCGCGCGTTGGAGCGTATCGGCGACCGTGATCTTGGCCATGGAAATTTCCTTGCGCGCAAAGTCGCCGCGGTCGAGTTTCCATGCCGCGCGCATGGTCAGCAGGCGACCGATCTCGATTTGCATGGCGGCATCGCCGAGTAGCCATTGCACGCCTTCGCGCTCGGCGAGTTTGCGCCCCTGGTTTTCGCGCACCGCGACGTAGTCGAGCGCGATCGACATCGCGCGGCGCGCGAGACCCAGCCAGCGCATGCAATGGGTGAGGCGTGCGGTGCCGAGGCGAATCTGCGTAACTTTGAGGCCGTCGCCGACGCCGAGGAGGCGCTCGCTGTCCGGGATTTCCAGCCCGTCGAACTCGATCTCGCAATGGCCGCCATGCTCTTCCGGGCCCATGATCGGGATACGACGCTCGATGCGCCATCCCGGCTGGCTGCGATCGAACATGAAGGCGGTCAATCCCTTGCGCGCGTCGTCGGAGGTTCTGGCGATGAGGATGAAGTGTTGCGCCACCTCGGCGCCGGTGATGAACCACTTGCGACCGCGAACGATCCAGCGATCGCCCTGCCGGGTCGCCGTGGTCAACATCATCGCCGGATCCGATCCGCTCCCGGGATGCGGCTCGGTCATCGCAAAGGCCGAGCGCACCTTGCCGTCGATGATCGGTTGCAGCCAGCGTGCTTTCTGCGCGTCGGTGCCCACCTTGTTGAGCACAATCATGTTGCCGTCGTCGGGCGCCGCGCTGTTGAAGACGATCGGGCCGAAGATCGAAAAATTCATCGCCTCGTAGCACGCGGCCATACCGACCACGCTAAGTCCCTGGCCTCCCCGCGCCATGGGCATCTGAAGCGACCACAATCCCGCTGCACGCGCCTTTGCGCGCAGCGTTTCGAGGAGCCCCGGCGCGATATTCTCGTGCCCGTCATAGCTGCCGGGATCGCTTTCGAGCGGCAACAACTCCTCGCGCACGAACGCCTCGATACGCATCCGGTAATTCTCCACCGCCGGGTCGAGCGTGTAATCGATCGCCATGAGCCTAGTGTACTAAAGCGCGTTGACATGATGACCGCCGTCGACCGTGATCACGCTGCCGGTCATGAACGACGACGCGTCGGACGCAAGCAGCAGCAGCACCGCGTCCAGGTCGGCCGGAGTGCCGAAGCGGCCGAGTGGAATCCGTTTTCTCTGCGCCTCGCCGGCAGGCGAATGCAGAAATCCGCGGTTGAGCTCGGTGACGATATACCCGGGCGCGATCGCGTTGACGCGGATGCCGTGCGGCGCAAGCTCGACCGCCATCGCCTCGGTCAGCCTCAGCAGCGCCGCCTTTGAAGCGACATACGCCGCAAGCTGCTTGGCGACGCGCAAGCCAACGATCGAGGCCATGTTTACGATGACGCCCGCGCGCTTGGCATCGACCATCGTGCGCGCGACTTCTCGCGCGACACGAAACGCGCCGGAAAGATTGGTGTCGAGGACGCTTTCCCAGTCCTCGTCGGTGTGTTCGAGCAGCGGCTTGGTCAGCGCGATGCCTGAATTGTTGACCAGAATGTCGATCGCGCCCGTTTCGCGCACCACGCTCTGCACCGCGGCGCGGACCGATGCCGAGTCGCGCACGTCCATTTCCACCACCACGGCCTGGGCGCCGCTCCGGCGCAACTCCTGTGCCCGCGCTTCCAGACGGTCCATGCGCCGCGCCGCGAGCACAACCCGTGCACCCGCGTCGCCAAGCGTTTTCGCGAAATGATGGCCCAGCCCGCTCGACGCCCCCGTCACCATAGCCGTGCGTCCGGCCAGCAGGCCCGGTGCGAACAGCGATGGCCGCTCGGCGCCGAGAGTCATTCGCTGGTTCCCGCGAGCATTTTTGGGTTGTTGATCGCAAGGCGGGCCGCAACCCACTCGCGGAGCCGGCGTTCGACGGCATCGCGCTCGGGCCCCGGCGCGTCGAATTCACCGGCGCGAATGCGAAAGTCCAGCGCCGCGCCGTTCGACGACTGCGGGTCCTGCGGCACGCCGGCGCCGAGCTCTCGTTCCACCATCGCCATGGCGCTGGCAATCATTCGAACTTCGTAACGCGCCGCCTCCGGCACCGTCGGCAGGACGGCGTCGATCAGCGCCGTTCGCGCCACGGAAAGAAGCTCGCGCGCGTCGGGGCGGTCAGCCATCGCCGAACATGAGAGTGTGCACGAGGTTGAGCATTTCCAGCTCGAACTCCGGAAGCATACGGCCGGTGAGTGCAAGCTCGAGCGATGTTTCGCGCCCCGATAAATGACGCTCGGCCTGCTGTAACGCGATCACCGACCAGCGCAAATGCGCGACGAGTTGCCAATAGCGGGTGTCGCGCTCATCGAAGCGAGTACCCGCCGTCGCATTGTACGCGTCGAGAAAAGCCGCCGCGTTGCCAATGCCACCGGCGACGCGATCGGGGCGTCCAAAACGCCAGCAACGCGCGAACAGCCAGCCGATATCCTCCAGAGGTTCGCCCCAGCCCGCGAACTCCCAGTCGAGAATGGCCGCAAGTCTGCCGTCGCAGACGAGATAGTTTCCGGTCCGATAGTCGTGATGGAGCAGGCAAACGCGGCCAGCGGGCGGCATCGCCCGCTCGCAGCAGCGCAAGCCCCATTCGAGGACCGGTTGCGGGGTTCCGATCGTCGCCCGCCAGTGGTCGAGGTAATCGCGGCATCGGCAGAGAAAGTCGACAACCGGACTCGCCAGCGGCACGCCGAGAAATTCCAGCGCCGGATGCGGCGGAACGATCGCGTGCAGACGGGCGAGGTTCTCGGCAAGATCACGCGTCAGCGCCGCGGTATCGGCCATCGCGCCTGGTTTGGTCAGGCGATGACCGGCGGCGATGCCCGCGACGCGGTCCATCACGAAAAAAGCCGGAAAACCATCCGCCGCGGCGTGGCACCACAGCGGCTGTGGCACCCGTACGCCGGCGCCACGGGCGACGCGGATCAAAGCGAATTCTTCCTCGCGCGAGCGACTCACCGCAACACCGGAGGGTGCATCGGTACGAACCACCCAACGATGACGACCTGACCTCGGCCCGCCGTCGACCAGCACGGCGACGGCGATATTTTGCTGAATCGCACCTCCAGCAAGCCTTTCCCACTCGAGTATCCGTACCTCGGCGCCCGTGTCGCTGGAAAGACAGCGCTGAACGTGCACGACAAAAGCATCCAAGGGCAGTGAGGCGCGATTGCTCACCGCTCACAACGCCCCGGCTCTCGCAGCAGGGAGGGGAAGAGGCTCATCGAGAGTGCTGGATCACGGCGCAGGCGTGGAGGCGCCGTGACCGAGAGCGCGCTGCATCAACACGGTGTCGATCCAGCGGTCGAACTTGCATCCGACCGCGGGCAATACCCCGGCGGGCCGGAATCCAAGCGCGGCGTGCAGCGAAATCGAAGCAGTGTTGTCGGAGCCGCCGATCACCGCGACCATCTGCCGGTAGCCCAGCGTCTCGCAGGCGGCGATCACCGCGGCAAGCAATGCGCGGCCCGCGCCGCGGCGGACACAGCCCGGGTCAACGTACACCGAGTCTTCGACCGTATGCCGATAGGCGACTCGCGAGCGGTAGGCGGTGGCATAGGCGTAGCCGGCAAGACCCTCACTCTTTTCCGACAAGGACGCGACGAAATAAGGCATCCCGTGCGAGACAACGTCCCGGTGACGGCGCCGCATCTCGTCCACCGTGGGCGCCGCGACCTCGAACGATGCCGTCCCGGTAAGAACATGATGGGCATAGAGCTCTGCAATCGCCGGCAGATCGGCATCCACCGCGGCGCGAATCACGATCGGCGTGGCACCTGCCCGGTTCACCCTGAGCGCGAGGCGCGCATCGCGCCCGACCGGTTGCGCAGCAGGCGCTGCTTTTCGCGGGTCCAGTCGCGCAGCTTTTCGGTCTCGCGCTTGTCGTATTGCTTCTTCCCGCGCGCGAGCCCGATTTCCAGTTTGATTCGTCCCTTGCTGAAATGCAGGTTCAGCGGAGTCAGCGTATAGCCCGCGCGCTGCACTTTGCCGATCAGCCGGTTGATCTCGAGCCGATGCATAAGCAGCTTGCGCGTGCGCGTGGGATCGGGCTTGATGTGAGTCGATGCGGTTGCGAGAGGCGTGATGTGAGCGCCCAGGAGCACGATCTCTCCGCTTTTCACAACCACGTACGCTTCCTTCAACTGTGCGCGTCCGGCCCGGATCGCCTTCACTTCCCAACCCTCGAGCACCACCCCCGCCTCGAATTTCTCCTCGACGAAATAGTCGTGATACGCTTTTTTGTTCTCGACAATGCTCATTGTCTGCCCATTCACATGCTCACCCAGGTGCCAACTTATTTGCCAACTTACTTGCCAACTCAGTTGCCAACTCAGTTGCCAACTCAGTTGCTAAATAACGCGCCCGCTCTTGAACTCGCAACCTCACCCGTTCCGAGCCGCTTCCTAACTCCCACGCTATTGTAACAATGGCCAGCGTCAGCAAATCGGTGCTCGTCGAGCACAGCGCGCAGCAGATGTTCGATCTGGTCGAGCGGGTCG
>JADGRP010000317.1 GCA_017880805.1 Burkholderiales bacterium | reverse complement strand
CTACACCAGCGATGTCGTTGCCTATGACTTAGCCCCGCCTCTCGCGTTAGAATCCCGCGGTGTGACCGACCCGGCTGCCTTGGAGCAATGGTTCTCGACTTGGGACGGTCCGATAAGTTCGGTGGGTAAGGACATGCACATTCGTGCCGGTGACGACGTAGCCTACGCTTTTGCACTTCGACACATGACGGGTCGCAAAAACTCAGGCGATATCGTCGATCTATGGTTTCGTGCCACAGCCACTATGGTTAAGGAAAACGGTGACTGGAAGATCACGCACATCCACAACTCCGTTCCCTTCGCGATGGACGGAATCGAAAAGGCCGAGCTGACCTGTTGCCATGAGTCAGGTCTCTAGGCGCGCAGTTGAACCGAACCGAAGCCACGTCTGGCCTCGGAAAATGCTATAACACGCAACTAATTCGAAGAGTGCACGAATGACGCCTAATGGCGCCCGCATCTACTCGACGCCCCGCGACGACAATCTCGGCCTGCGACGCCTGGAAAATTCGGCTGGGCTTTCAATTAGCGCGCTTCCGAACGGTTGCATCTTCGCGATCGAGCACACGACAACCCGCGGCCGCACGATGCTCAATCAGGTGCTTGGTTCGCCGGTTGGCGGCAGCATTGCACGCTTCTATCTGCGCAGCGGCGGACCAGCGCCGCTCATCACGCAGGTGCTGGGACCGGGCGCGAAAATGCATTTCGGCGCCGCTGAGGATCGCTTCGTGTGGACCGGTGAATCGGCTGGCATGGATCACCGCCTAACGCTTTGGCTGCATCCTCGGCGCAACATCTGGCTGTGGCATCTTGAGATCGCCAACCAGCGTCAGATAGAAGATCTGTCTGTTGACGCAATTCTGGTGCAGGACGTTGGACTGGGGGAACGCAGCTTTCTGATGAACAACGAGGCTTACGCCTCGCAGTATATCGATCATCACATCGCGCACGACCCGAGTCTTGGACCGGTCATCATGAGCCGGCAAAATCTCGCACAGAACGGAAGCCATCCGTGGATCCTCCACGGCTGTCTCGATGGTGCCGCCGGCTTCGCTACCGATGCCTTGCAGTTGTTCGGCCCCGCGTACCGGGATGCCGACGACATCCGCTGCGATAGTGGAGCCGACCTTCCCAACCGGCGTCTGCAGCACGAGGTTGCCTGCGTGTCGATCCAGTCGCGCCGCGGCATCCTAAAATCGCGATCCTCAATCGCGTGGACGTTCGTCGGTTTGTACGAGTCAAATCACGCCGACGCTTCGAGCGACGCCGACCTTGCGAAGATTCAATTAGCGCAGGAAGCCTTCCGTGAATTTGCGCCACGCGATGTTGCATTGAGCGAGCCAGTACGCAGCGTCGTGCAGGACGCGCAGCCGTTCTCAGCTGACGCCATGAGCGATGAAGAGGTCGCCCGGCGCTATACGCTGCGGTCCCATGAGGAACGCCGCGGACGTCTGTTGTCGTTCTTCATCCCGGATACAGTGCACAATCGCCACGTCGTGCTTCGCGACAAGGAGCGAAGCGTGCCTCGTCGTCATGGAACACTGCTGCGTACGGGCCAGGGCATGCTGCCGAACGAGGGAACAATGTGCGCCACGTGCTGGATGCATGGGGTATTTGGCGCGCAGCTCACACTTGGCAACACATCCTTTCACAAGCTCTTCTCGGTTTCACGCGATCCTTACAACATCACCCGCGCGAGTGGCTTGCGCATACTTGTCGAGATAGGCGCCAATTGGCGGCTGCTCGCTGTGCCCTCGGCCTTCGAGATTGGACTTAGCGATTGCCGCTGGATTTATCGTTTCGACGACCGGACGATCACCGTGCATGCAGTCGCAGCAGGTGACGATCCGGCGATCCAGTGGCAGATCACGGTCGACGGAAATCCCTGTCGGTTTCTCGTGTTCGGTCATCTTGTCCTCGGCGAGCGCGAACTCGAACACGGTGGCCGTATCGAGATCGACGCGCCGCGCAAGGAGATCACGTTCCGCCCCGACCCAAATGCACTTTGGGGCCAACGTTATCCGGATGCCGAGTACCATCTCGTTGTCGGCACACCCGATGCGGTCGACCTGATCGGCGGCGATGAATTGCTGTACACCGACAGACGGTCGCGCGGCGGCGCGTACGTGGCCCTGCAGACCCGATCGACGAGCGAGCTTTGTTTTGCGGTGGTGGGATCGTTGAGGGATGCGAGAGAGGCGAAACTACTGGCAGCCAAGTACGCAGCCGGTGCCGACAACTCGGCAATGTTAGCGCCCGCCACAAGTCACTGGGAGCGCGTCACGCGCGGACTGCGTATCACCGGTTGCCACTCCGATGTTTCCGCTCTCAATACGATCTTTCCTTGGCTTGCCCATAACGCGATGATGCACTTGACGGTGCCGCACGGCCTCGAACAATACACGGGTGCGGCCTGGGGCACGCGCGACGTCTGCCAGGGACCCGTTGAATTCTTGCTGTCGCTCGAGCACGACGAGCCGGTCAAAGAAATTCTCCGGATCGTCTTCGCACAGCAATACGAGTCACGAGGTGATTGGCCGCAATGGTTTATGCTTGAGCCATACTCGAGCATCCAAGACCCGCACTGCCACGGCGATGTCATCATCTGGCCGCTCAAGGCATTATGCGACTACCTTGAAAGCACAAACGATCTGGCTTTCCTGGAAGAGCAGGTCGCGTGGCGACGCGAGGTCGATTTTGAGCGGACGGAACGGAAGGACTCGATCGCTGCGCACGTGGAAAAGCTAATCGCCGCCCTAGCGGAGCGATTCATTCCGGGAACGCGATTGCTTCGGTACGGTGATGGAGACTGGAACGACTCGCTGCAGCCAGTCGATCCGAAGATGCGCGACTGGATGGTGAGCAGCTGGTCAGTCGCCCTTCTGTTCCAGCAGATAAACCGCTATGCGGAAGTGTTGCGCCGGACAGAACGAATGAGTGAAGCCGAGGCGTTGGGTCGTCTCAGCACCGAGATGCGCAGAGACTTCAACCGCCACCTCATCCGCGACGAGACCGTGGCCGGCTACGCCCTGTTTGATCCGGCCGGCGATCGCCCCACGCTGTTGCTACACCCCACGGACACTACCACTGGTTTGAGCTATTCCCTCCTGCCGATGACGCGCAGCATCATTGCCGGGCTATTCACGCCAGAACAGGCGCAGCACCATCTGCGGCTCATTCGTGAGCACCTGTTTTTTCCCGATGGCGTGCGGCTGATGGATAAGCCGGTGAGGTACCGCGGCGGGCCGGAGCAGGTCTTCCGCCGCGCCGAGTCGGCGTCCTTCTTCGGACGCGAGATCGGCCTCATGTATGTCCACGCGCACCTTCGTTATGCCGAAGCGCTTGCTGTACTCGGCGAGGCTGGCGCCCTCTGGGAGGCATTGCTGCTGGTAAACCCAATCGCGGTCACAGATCGTCTCGCGAATGCCTCGCTTCGGCAGCGCAATGCCTATTTCAGCAGCAGTGACGCGGCATTTATCGACCGGTACCAGGCCGACACGAACTGGGAAGACGTCAAGGCAGGTCGAATCGCCGTCGACGGCGGTTGGCGGATTTATTCGAGCGGCCCAGGCCTCTACGCGAGTGTGCTGCTTCGCCAAGCGTTCGGACGGCGCCGGTATTTCGGAGCGCGCAGTGCGACACCGCTGCTCCCGCCGTGGCTGGGGAGGGCGACACTGGAAATTGGCGATCAGGGGACGCTCTGATCAGCGGCATATTTGCGGCAACGATGTCTGCGTTGGGTCAGAAGCGGACGACATCGCGAGTGTTCTGCGACGTTGGTTTTCAGTTGAAAGCGGACGCCCCCACTATGCGATCCTGGATTTGAACGTCTCGTTTACGTCCGCACCCCACGGTTACTGGCGGATTTGGTGCGGGGTGATGGCCTGCCCCACATCACGATACCAGGATCTAAGTTAGAACCCGGCCGTGTTCGGCCAGCGGTTGGGCTGACCGAAGTGGAGCGTAGGGCAGACCAGGCGCCGGCGGCAAGATCGCTTCTGGAGCGGGCGGCCGATAGCCGAGTGACGAGTGCGGACGGATGGCATTGTAGTGACGTCTCCAGTTCTCGATCAGCACTTGCGCCT
>JADGRP010000063.1 GCA_017880805.1 Burkholderiales bacterium | reverse complement strand
TCCGGTCGCTGGCCTTGATGCTGCCGACGGGGAGCGAGCACGACCGGTGTACTTCGCCATTGATATGCACGCAGCACGCGCCGCACTGCGCGATGCCGCATCCGTATTTGGTGCCGGTCAGGCCAACCTGCTCGCGGATAACCCACAGCAGAGGCGTATCGCTCTCCACCTGCACGTCGCGGATCTTGCCGTTGATGTTGAGCTTTGCCATGCGCCTTCTCCTGAGTTCTTCCTTGCCGGCAATTTTGGACTTGAAATTCGGGAAGCTACTCCCGGTTCGACCGGGAAATTCCGTGAACAGCGAGCGCTTTCCCAGCTTTTTTGTAGCTTACTCCATCCCCGCCGCGCCGAGCAGCGACCTTCCATGTCGTACCGGCGCTTTTGCGGTTAACATCTCTGGGTGACTGCGCTATTCCACGTAGCTGTTTCCAGATCAGACCTCGGCCGCGATGCCACATGATCCGAAACTCCCGACGCGCGCGCCAAATACGCTCCCGATGGATCGCCGCGCTGGCGGGTGCAGCGGCGATCGGAGTGCTCGCGGCCGAAATCGGGCCTGCGGCTTTGGCCCCATTCCAGGTGATCGCCGATGGCATACCGGAAGCGATCGGCGGCGCCACGGGCGATGCCGATCGCGGCCGGGCGCTGATTCTCGGGCGCGAATCGGCCAATTGTCTCGTGTGCCACGCGCTGCCGGATCCGGGCGTCCGCTTCTCGGGCAATCTCGGGCCGCCGCTCAACGGCGTCGCGCGAAGGCTTTCCGTCGCGCAACTGCGACTGCGCGTCGTCGACAATATTCGTGTCACTCCCACGACCATCATGCCGAGCTATTACCGAATCGAAGGCTTCGACCGTGTGGCGGGCGCCTACCGCGGCAAGCCTGTCCTCGACGCGAAGCAAGTCGAAGATATCGTTGCGTACCTGACGACACTGAAATGAGCGCGGCGCAATGACCGGACCGCCGTTGCAAAGACCCCTGTCGCGGCGACGCTTGCTGCAAGGCGCCGGCGCATGGGCGCTTGCCGGTCCGCTGTTCGCCTGCGCGCCCGCTGCGGTCGCGCAGGAGATGCCGGCTATTCCCGCACTCACATCGTTTCTGGCAGGACGATCTCCTCGTTGGGAGCGTCTGCGCCTCGAGCTCCCCTCACTGGCCGACAATGGACAGGCCGTTCCGATGCGGCTGACGATGGCCGGTCCGTTCGCGCCCGGCCCCACGCTGCAGGCGATTCATCTGTTTTCCGAGGTCAACCCCGTTCCCGAGATGGCGGTGTTCGAGTTTCCTTCCCTGCCGCCAAAAGTGGAGATCGATACGCGTGTCCGGCTTGCGGGCACGCAGCATGTGGTTGCGGTGGCGGTGATGAGCGATGGTGGGCTTTTTGCGGCGGTCGCCGAGGTCATCGTCACGATTGCCGCCTGCTTGGATGGCAGCTGAGTGGAAGCTGAGCAGAAGCCAAGTCCAATGGCCGATTCTCGCATCAACGTATCTGCCGCAACCCGCCGCGGCGAAGCGCTCGAGGTTCGCATCTCGATCCGGCACGCAATGGAAACCGGATATCGAACCGATGAGGGTGGCAAGCCTGTTCCACGCAACGTGATCCGCAGCTTTGCGTGCCGCTATAACGGTGACCCGGTGTTCGCGGTGCGCATGAGCTCGGGCATCGCAGCCAATCCGTACCTGCGGTTTTTTGTCACCGCCCGCGAATCAGGAACACTTGATTTCGAGTGGATCGACGATGCCGGTGTACGCGGAACGGCACAGGCGGCGGTGAAGGTTGTCTGATGCTGCGGTGGTGGTGGGGACCGGTGCGCCGCAGTGGCACCTTCCTTCGGTCGTGCACTTGATCCAGCAACGTGGACGAATGAATTCGCGCCTCCAGATCGCTTTTGCCCGCTCGCTCCTTGTTCCGGCCGTGACCCTTTTTCTGTACGCTGGCGCGCAGGCTCAAGAGCGTGCGCTGCCGCTGAACTTCCTGCGCTCGGGCATCGAGTTTGCCGGCGTGGACGTGCGCAGCATGCAGTCCGATGACTTGGCAAACCCCGGATTTCTTTGGGTGGAGCGCGGCGAAAAATTGTGGCGCGATGCCACGGGCGAGGCGGGCGGCGAGAGTTGCGCGTCGTGTCACGGCGACGCGAGCGCCTCCATGCGCGGCGTCGCCGCGAGATATCCTGCATTCGATACTCCTTCGGGAGCCGTTCTCGACCTCGAAGCGCGCATCAACGATTGCCGGGTGCGCCGGCAGAAGCAAAATCCTCTGGCGCGGGAATCCGACGATTTGCTCGGTCTGACCGCCTACGTCGCCTTCCAATCGAAGGGCCTAGCTACGGCGACACGAATCGATGGGCCCGCGAGCGCGGCGTTCGAACGCGGCCGCGCGTTCTACAGCACACGGCACGGTCAAATGAATCTGTCCTGCGCTCAATGTCACGAGCAGAACTGGGGCAAGCAGCTCTACGCGGAGACGCTGAGCCAGGGCCACGGCAACGCGTTTCCTGCCTACAAGCTGGAGTGGCAGACGCTCGGCTCGTTGCAACGGCGGATCCGCGCCTGCCTGTTCGGCATTCGCGCGGAGATGCCACGTGCGGGAGCGCCCGAGCTTACCGATCTCGAGCTTTTTCTAGCCTGGCGCGCGCAAGGTCTGCCCCTCGAAGCGCCCGGCGTGCGCCGCTAGGATCAACCTGGAGCACGCGAGCCGCCGCGCATTGCGAGCGGCGAATTTCCGTGACGCTTGCCCGACGTGCGTTACTTCCGCTTCGCCAGGATCGACTCGATCTCGTCCATGATCGTGTTCATCCGCGCGACGAGCGCCTGATAGGGCGCCGGCGACGCGAGATCGACGCCTGCGGACTTCACAAGCTCGTACGGATAATCCGAGCCGCCGGCGCGCAGCAAGTCGAGGTAGCGCTGGAGCGCACCGGGCTCGCCACTTCCGACCTTCTGCGCGAACAGCGAGCTGGCCGCGATCGACGTAGCGTACTGGTAGACGTAGAACGGGTTGTAGAAATGCGGGATGTACGCCCATTCGACGCAATACGCGTCGTCGATGCCGACCACGCCTTCCGCCGCGCCGTGATAGCGCTTCAGAATGTCGCAGTAGATCTTGGTCACGCCTGCCCCCGCCAACGGTTCGCCGCGATCGACAAGCGCGTGGACACTGCGTTCGAACTCGGCAAACATCGCCTGCCGGAAAAACGTCGCACGCAATCCCTCGAGCGCCGAGCCCAGGTAGAGTAGCCGCTCGTCATCGTTCTTCGCGGTCTTGAGGACGCGGTCGAGCAGCAGCTGCTCGTCGAACGTCGAGGCGATCTCGGCGATGAAGATCGGATAATTCGCGGTCACGAACGGCTGCGCATGGTTGGCCAGATGCGAGTGCATCGCATGGCCCCATTCATGCGCCATCGTCGTCACCGATGCGTAGTCGTCGTTGTAGTTCATCAGCACGTAGGGGTGCACGTCGTAGGCGAAGCCGGCCATGTGTGCGCCCGAGAGCTTGTTCTTGCGCGGATAGGCGTCCATCCAGCGGTTATTGAATCCCTTGTCCATCGTTGCGACGTAATCCTGACCCAGCGGCGCCACCGCCTCGAGCACCAGCTGTTTGGCGGTCGCGAGCGGAAACTTGATGTCGCTGTGCACCAGCGGCGGATAGATGTCGTAGTACTGCATCTGTGGCACGCCCAGTATCTTCGCGCGCAACCGGAAATAGCGATGCAGCGTCGGCAGGTTGGCATTCGTCTGCGCGATGAGCATATCGATCACAGCGACCGGCACCCGGCGGGCGTCGAGCGCGCGGGTGATCGAATCCGGATACTTGCGCACCCTGGCGAAGACCGAGCCTTCCTTCAACTGTGAATAGAGCATCACGCCAAGCGTGCGCTCGTAGATCTTGAAGGCGCCGAAAAACGCGTCCATGACGTGCTTGCGATCATCGCGGTTCGGCGCTTCGCGATATTTGGTGTACGCGGAGGCGTCGAGGCGCACTTCCTCGCCCGTTGACAATTTGATCGCCGGCCACGGGATATCAGCGTTGGTCAGGATCGAATATGCGGAACGTCCAGCTCCGCTCATCAATCCGAACTGCGCTATCAGCGACTCGCCTCCGCTGTCCAGCGTATGGGGCGCGAGGCGCAGAATCTCGTCCAGCGGATGTCGGTATTGCTTGAGCGACGCGTCCTGAGCCAGGAAGCGGGCGATCCTTTCCTTGCCCAGGCGAAGGATCTCCGGATCCATGAAGGAGCTGGCCTCGTTCAACCTCGCATCGAGCACCTCGGTCCTCTGAGAAAGCTCGAGATAGGCCGCTGCCCCCGTGTCCTCGGCCAACTGTTCCGATGAATAGACGATCATGCGCCTGAAGCGCTTTCCGATGTCCGCCTGCAGGTCGAGACACTTCTTGAATCGCGCGGCGCTGTCGCCGAGGTGGCCCTTGCAAGTCGCGAGCTCCTTCATCTGCGCTTCCAGCCTGGACGCATCCACATTCCATTCGTCGACCGACGAGTAGAGGTCCGCAAGATTCCACCGATCGGCAGGCGAATCGGCCATCGCGAGGTTGAAACCGATCAAGGAGAAAAGCAGCGCAGCGAGGCGAAGAGGCATGTCAGCACTCCAGGAGAGCGATGATCGTGGGCGTGATTCTACGTTGTTGTCACGGCACCGTAATCCGGTCTCATTTTCCCCAGCGCAGTGCGAGCGGATCGACCTCGGCAGCCAGCTCGAGTAAGCCCGCCCGTGTCGCCGGATGGAGCGCCTCGAGCGGATGGCGCACCGCATCGCTCGTAATGACATCGCCGGCAGCCATGACGGTCTTGGTCGCCCGCAATCCGCATTGGCGGTTTTCAAAATTGATCAGCGGAAGGATGCGCGCGTACGCTGCGGCTGCCTCTATGCGCCGGCCCGCCCGATGATGCTCCAGCACCGGTTTGATCAGGTCTGGAAGCAGCGCGCTTGGCATCGTGCCGGTTGCGCCGGCATCGAGATCCGCCATCAGCGTAATCGATTCTTCGCCGTCGAACGGTCCCTCGATCGCGTCTCCGCCGGCTTCGATCAGGCTGCGCAGCTTCGCCGCCGCACCGGGCACCTCGATCTTGAAATAGCGCACTGTCGGCACTTTCCGGGCGAGACGGGCGAGAAATGCTACCGACAGCGCCACGCCGCTGAGCGGCGCATCCTGAACCATGATCGGAATCGATACCGCCTCGGCGACGCGCGCGAAATGCTGCAACATCCCGCTTTCGTCCGCGCGCAGGCCGGTGCCGTGGTATGGGGGCATCAGCATCAGCATCGCCGCGCCGGCGGCATCGGCCATGCGCGCGCGCTCCGCCGCGATGCGCGTGCTGAAATGACTGCAGGTGACGATCACCGGCACGCGGCCGGCGACTTGCTCCAGACAAACGTCGAGCAGCGCGTTGCGCTCATCGTCGGAGAGCAGAAACTGCTCCGAATAATTGGCGAGGATGCAGATGCCGTCAACGCCCTGATCGATCATGCAGTCGAGCACGCGTCGCTGGCCCGCGATGTCCAGATCGCCGGATTCGGTGAAAGGCGTCGGCGCAATGGGAAAAATTCCCGTGAACGGCGCGGACCCGGCACTCGAACTAGAAGAGTTCACGCGAATCTTCCCCTGCGTCGATTGAGCGATGAGCGAGCCGGCCCGCAATTTTGAAATGCCGGCTGAAGTCTGCGCGGGCCCGGCTCAACCCGCGTGTTCTCCGGCGCGTTGCCGATCAAGCTGCGCCAGCGGCCGCGCGCGCCTCGGCAGGGCGCGCAGCGCTATGTCGCGGGTCGCTGTTTGCCTCGCCGGCTTGCCGCTCGCTCAAATACTGATGAATGAAGGCAATCGCCATGCTGCCCTCCCCGACGCCCGAAGCGACGCGCTTGATCGAGCCGTGGCGAACGTCGCCGACCGCGAAAATGCCCGGCACGCTGGTTTCCAGCAGATAGGGGTCGCGCTCGATCGGCCACGAGCCGTGTTGCTGTGCCACGAGGTCGGTCACGTCGCGTCCGGTACAAACGTAACCTCGCTCGTCGCAGATGACCGCGCGCGGCAGCCATTCTGTCTTTGCGTCGGCGCCGATGAACACGAAAAGCGCATCGGTCGGCTCGCGCCGGCGCTTGCCGCTGCGGCGGTCCTCGATGTTGATCGCCTCCAGATGATCGGTGCCTTCGACACCCACCACCTGAGTCAAGACTTCGATCTTGACGTTGGCTTTGCTTTCGAGCTGCGCGATCAGATAGTGCGACATGGTGGCCGACAACGAAGGGCCGCGAACCAAAAGCGTGACGGTGCGCGCATAGTTGGCGAAGAACATTGCCGCCTGTCCGGCCGAGTTGCCGCCGCCGATGAGAAAAATGTCGCGACCACGCGTGTTGAGTGCCTCGGTGCGGGCCGCACCGTAGTAGATGCCGCGCCCGACCAGCGTGTCGGCGCCGATCACTTCGAGCTCGCGCCAGGCTACCCCGCTCGCGATGATGATCGACCGGGTTTCAACTCGGTCTCCGCCATCGAGGACTACCGCCAGCGCCTTGCCCCCGGAATCGGCTTCGATGCCGACCACGTTGCGCGCGACAATTATTTCGACGCCGAACCGGGTTGCCTGCTTCAATGCGCGCAGGCCAAGGTCGTCACCCGAAATCCCGGCCGGGAAACCGAGGTAGTTCTCGATCCGCGACGATGTGCCCGCCTGCCCTCCGGGCGCCTCGCGCTCGATCAGGAGCGTGCACAGCCCCTCCGAGGCGCCGTACACGGCCGCCGCCAGCCCGGCCGGCCCACCGCCGACAATGGTCACGTCGTAACTCGTCTGCGCGGGGACGGTATTCAGGCCCAGCCGCTCCGCGACTTCGCGAAACGAGGGCGTGATCAGCCGCGAGCCGTCGGGGAGCACCACCACCGGAAATGCTTCGTCGGCCTGCGGCACGGCGCACATGCCCATTCTTGCCTCGGGATCGCGCGGGTCGTGCCAGCGGAACAGCACGCGATTGCGGGCGAGAAAATCGCGCAGATCATGACACGCGAGGTCGAAGCGATGACCGATGATGGTGACCGTGGCAACTGGCGTCTCGAGCGCCGCCTGCTGCAGATGGCCGACGCGCGTAGCCATCGTGCGCAGCAACTCCGCGTTGAGCTTGGGGCATTTAACGATCAGGTCGCGGAAGTCATGTTCGTCGAGGCGGAAGACACGCGATGCTTCAGTCGCCCGCAGGCTTGCGATGGCAGGCGAGCCGAGCAGCAGCGGCAGCTCACCGGAGAACATGCCGGGCAGGTACTCGTTGATCTGGCGCTCGATCCCACCGTAGGACTTCGAGACCACGATCCGGCCCGATAGCAGGATGAAGAAGGCCGGAGCTTCGCCCTCGTGAATCAGCCACTCGCCGTCGCGCAAGTGGATATCCGCCGCGCGCGCCGCAATGGTGGAAAGTTCTGCCGCAGGCACCTCGGCGAAAAGTGGAACGTCTTTGAGAAGATCGGGAGTGATCATAAAGAGTCGGTTTTCAGCCAGCGGGATTCGGATAGGCAATCTGAATTGCTGCGATCGCGGCCAGCGTTTCGCCGTCGAGCTCGAACTGCGCCGCGTCGATGTCCTCTTCGAGTTGCTGCATCGAGGTCGCGCCGATAATCGCCGCGCCGACGTGCCAGCGACTCTTCACGTAACCGAGCGCGAGCTGCACCAGCGTGAGGCCGCGCTCCTTGGCAAGCACAGCGTACGCTTCCACGGCCTCGTGCACGATCGGCTTGCGGAACCGCATCCCGAGTTCGTCGAACAAGGTGTAGCGGGATTTCGAGGGCCGCACACCGCCGAGATATTTGCCGGAAAGAATTCCCCCTGCCAGCGGGCTGTACGCGAGCAGCGACATCTTTTCACGGAACAAGGCTTCGGCGAGATCGTTGTCGACGCCGCGCGAAACCAGGCTGTAACTGTTCTGACTCGTCACCGGTCCGGCAACTCCAAGTTCCCTGGCGATGCGGTGGAACTCGCACACCCCCCACGCCGTCTCGTTCGACAGTCCGTAGTAACGTATCTTTCCGGCCTTGATCAGCGTGGCCATGCCTTCGACCTGTTCGCGCACCGGAGGCCCGTCCTTTTCCTTCGAAGGATCGAACTCGGTTGCGCCGAACATCGGCACGTTTCGCTGCGGCCAATGGATTTGATAGAGGTCGATGGTCTCAATCTGCAATCGCGTGAGGCTCGTATCGACGGCTTCGGCGATGACCTCGCGCGTCAGATCCGTCCGGCCATCGCGGATCCAGGCGCGGCGCCCCGGTCCGGCGACTTTGGTGGCGATGACCAGTCCATCGCGAGGCTGCCGCGCCAGCCAGCTGCCTAGAAATGTCTCCGTGCGGCCCTGTGTTTTTCCGTTCGGCGGTACCGGATACATCTCGGCGGTGTCGATGAAGTTGATGCCCTGCGCGGTGGCGTAGTCCAATTGCTGGTGGGCATCGGCTTCGCTGTTCTGCTCACCCCAGGTCATCGTGCCCAGGCACACCTTGGAGACATTGAGCGCGGTGCCGGGAAGCATTCGAAATTGCATAGCGTTGGCCCGTCAGGGAAATTCGTCGATGGAATTGTACGTCGCAGGACGCGTCCGATGAGCCCTATGGCACAATGTTTTTTCGAGCTCATGTAATGAAGGAGAGCCCATGAGAGCGCTGCGTGCCACGACCGCTCTTTTCGCCGCCGTAGGTTGCGGCATTTGTGTCGCGCAGAACGGCGTTTCCGGCGGCGCGGGGACAAGCGCGGCCGAGGCGAGGGACATGGCGCTCGTCGGTTACCATGACCTGCAGGCGCGCAGCGCGTACCAGCCTCTGGTCCGCGAGCAAAACGGCCGCTGGATCGCATACATCGGGCACCACGGTGGCACGGAAAAAGTGGCGAAGCCTCTGAACCCGCTTACCGGAAAGCCGGAGTTCAACGGAACGTCGATCCTCGACGTCACCGATCCCCGTACGCCGCGCTACCTTGCGCATATTCCCGGCGAGGAAGGGCTGGGGGAAAGCGGCGGTGCACAAATGGTACGGGTCTGCTCCGAAAAAGAGCTGCCCAAAGGGAAGGAGCTGCCCAAAGGCGATCCGGGCAAGTTCTATCTGTTACGCACCTTCGGCAATTCCGCGCACGAAATCTGGGATGTAACCGATCCTGCCAAGCCCGGACTTCTGTCGCGCATTGGCCCGCTCAAGGGCACCCACAAGAACTGGTGGGAGTGTGACACCGGTATCGCCTATCTCGTTTCCGGCATCGAAGGCTGGCGAACGCGCCGCATGACGCAGATCTATGACCTGAGCGATCCGGCTCATCCGCGTTTTATCCGCAACTTCGGCCTGCCCGGTCAGCAGCCCGGCGGCACCGGTGAAGCGCCGGTCGAGCTGCACGGCCCTATCTCGGCCGGCCCTGCGGTGAACAGAGTGTATTTCGGCTACGGCACCAACAAGGACGGCGTCATGCAGATCGTGGATCGGCAGAAACTTCTGACTGGACCCGCCGAGCCGACCGCGGCCAACCTGCAGTTTCCCGAAGTGGGTCGGCTGACGATGCCGCCCAACGTCGGGGCGCATACGGCGTTTCCGCTTCTGAAGATGAATATCGAAGAGTTCGCGCACGACAAGAGTGGCAAGACCCGCGATTTTGTCGCCATCGTCGACGAGTCGCTGGCAAGCGAGTGTGCTGAGGCGCGACAAATGCTCTGGATCGCCGACATCACCAATGAAGCGCGGCCGATGGGCGTCGCAAGTTGGACCGTTCCCGAGGCCAGCGGCAACTTCTGTGCGCGCGGCGGACGATTCGGGACGCATTCGTCCAATGAGAACATGACACCGATCTACTACAGACGCGTCCTGTTCTTGGCGCATTTCAACGCCGGCGTACGCGCGCTCGATATCCGTGACCCGTATCACCCTCGCGAAGTGGCGTACTACATTCCGGCGGTCACCGCCAATACCGAACCGCGCTGCGTGAAAGTCGACGGCGTGGATCGGTGCAAGATCGCGATCCAGACCAACAACGTCGAAGTCGACGACCGCGGCTACGTCTACGCGGTCGATCGTGCCAACACCGGGCTACACATCCTGTCGCTGACGGGCGAGGCGCGGGCGGCGGCGAATTTCCCGGGAGGCCATTGAACACGCTGTCATCGCCGTCGTCACGCGCGCGCACGGTCGGACCGATCAAGGCGCACCGACACGTGATTTTCCTCCCGCGTTGCAAGGTCCGTCGTCGCAGCGTGAACCGCCCGTGAAATTTATTTTTCGCCTCGCGTGCTTGTTCGTGCTGGCCGCATCTGCAAGCGCGGTCTCCGATGCCGATGCGGCCATCGTGCGCGATTTT
>JADGRP010000062.1 GCA_017880805.1 Burkholderiales bacterium | reverse complement strand
TCATCACCTTCGAAGGCGGCGAGGGCTCCGGAAAGTCCACGCAAATCAAGACGCTGGCGGAACGTCTTGGCGCTGCAAAATTGCGCACCGTCGTCACGCGCGAGCCCGGCGGATCGGCGGGGGCCGAAATCATCAGGCATCTCGTATTGTCCGGCATGGGCAAGCTGCTCGGCCCGGACGCGGAAACGCTGCTGTTCGCGGCCGCGCGCGACGATCACGTGCGCAACGTCATCCAGCCGGCGCTAAAGCAGGGAATATGGGTGCTGTGCGACCGGTTTTCGGATTCGACCCGCGCCTATCAAGGCAGCCTGGGCAAGGTCTCGCCGGCGTTTCTCAACGCAATGGAGCGGGTCACCATTGGCGATCTCAAACCCGACCTGACCATCATTCTCGATGTCCCGGTTGAGGTCGGCATGAAGCGCGCGGCTGCGCGCCGCGGCACCGGCGCGCCCGACAGGTTCGAGGCCGAAGACGTCGGGTTTCACCAGGAATTGCGTGACGCGTACCGGCAGATCGCAGCTTCTGAGCCGCAGCGATGCGTGTTGATCGATGCCAATGTCGACGCCGGCGTTGTTGCCGCCAGCGTATGGGCCGCATTGCGCGATCGTTTCTTCGCGGTAGATGCCGGTAACGTGGCCAATTCAGCATGAGCGCCCGTCAGATCGAACCGCAAATCGCGGCCGTTCTTCCCCGCGAAACCACCGCGTTGTTCGGTCATCGCGAGGCCGAGACAGCATTGCTGAGCGCCTATCGCAGCGGACGTATTCCGCATGCCTGGTTGATCGGGGGCGCGGCAGGCATCGGCAAGGCGACGCTGGCCTATCGCATGGCGCGCTTCGTGCTCGCGCATCGCAATCCCCTGGCGACCGATGTGCAGCGTGCCGAGACGCTTCACGTCGATCCGTCCGATTCGGTCGCGCGTCAGGTCGCGGCGGGCACCCATGGCGGCCTGCTCACGCTGGAGCGGACGCTGAACGACAAGGGCGTGATGCGCAACGTAATTACCGTCGACGAGACCCGGGAGACGATTCCGTTTTTCGGCTCGACCGCGGCCGTCGAAGGCTGGCGGGTCTGCGTCGTCGACACCGTCGATGAGCTCAATCCGAACGCGGCCAATGCGCTGCTGAAAATTCTCGAGGAGCCGCCGCAGCAATCGCTGTTCCTTCTCGTCAGCCATGCGCCCGCGCGGGTGCTGCCGACGATATTGTCGCGCTGTCGCAAATTGCCGTTGCGGCCGCTCGCGACCTCCGACGTCATCCGTGCCGCTGCCAAGGCCGCAGATATCGCGGCCGACGATCCGGCGCTGGCGGAGGCGGCGGAAGCGGCGGAGGGGAGTGTCGCGCGCGCGCTCACGCTGCTGGGCGGCGATGCCCTGAAGCTTCACCAGCAGACCTCGGCGCTGCTGGCGACGTTGCCGCGGGTCGATCCGCGCGAGCTCCATTCACTGGGCGAGGCGCTCGGCGGCAGCGACCGGGTGGCGCTTGCGGCCTTTATCGACAGCGTTGACCGCTGGGTGAGCGAACGGCTGCGCAGCGACGCGGCCAATGCCAATGCAAACCTTGCCCGCCTTGCACGGCTGACGGAGGTGTGGGAAAAGATCAACCGCGCCGCGCGCGACACCGCAGAATACAATCTTGAGCGAAAACCGCTGGTTTTCTCGGTGTTCGGGATGCTTGCGGAAGCAACGCGGTAGACCCTCCGTTGGCGATCATTCCCAACAATCTTGTTTGAGCGATAAAGGAAATTGTGGTGGCGAAGGCCAAGAAGAAATCTGTCAAAAAGAAAAAGGCGAAGAAGGCTCGTAAGTCGCCACGCGCCAGCGCGCCGGCACCGAAACAGCGCGCCAAGCCAGAAAAGCGCAGGGGAAAGAAGAAAGCGGCACCCGCGAAGAAAGCTCCAAAAAAGCCATCAAAAAAATCGGCGAAGAAAACGAAGTCGAATAGCGGCGGCTCGACGAACAAGGCGAGCGCGGGACGTAACCCGTCATCGACCGGCAAAAGCGCAAACATTGCCACCACAAAAAGGAAAGCTTCTAGCGACGCCAAATCCCTGTTTCCACAACGCAAGTCGGAATCGTCGTTCTATATCACGACCGCTATCGCGTACCCCAACGGTCTGCCGCACATTGGCCACGCCTATGAGGCGATCGCGACCGATGCGCTGGCGCGTTTTCAGCGGCTCGACGGCAAGGATGTGTTTTTTCTCACCGGTACCGACGAGCACGGCCTGAAAATGGTCCAGACCGCCGAAGCCGAAAATCTGCCGACGCTGGAAGTCGCGACCCGCAATGCCCAGCGGTTCAGGGATATGGACGAGCGTCTGAACGTTTCGTTCGACCGCTTTATCCGCACGACCGAAGAGCAGCATCATCGCTCCAGCCAGGAAATCTGGAAGCGGATGGCCGACAACGACGACGTCTATCTGGACAGCTATGCCGGCTGGTATTCCGTGCGCGACGAAGCCTATTACGCCGAGGATGAGACCGTCGTTGGCGAGGACAAGGTACGGCGCGGGCCGCAGGACACCCCGGTCGAATGGGTCGAGGAGAAGAGCTATTTCTTCAAATTGTCCGCCTATCAGGACAGACTGCTCGCGCTCTACGCCAATCAGCCGGATTTCATCGGGCCGGACTCGCGCAAGAACGAAGTGATCAGTTTCGTCAGGAGCGGATTGCGGGACCTGTCGATTTCGCGAACCACGTTCGATTGGGGCGTCAAGGTCCCCAGCGATCCCGAACATGTCATGTATGTCTGGGTCGACGCCCTGACCAACTACATCACCGGCGTCGGCTTTCCCGATGAGAGCGATGCGAACTGGCACTACTGG
>JADGRP010000061.1 GCA_017880805.1 Burkholderiales bacterium | reverse complement strand
CGGCCGACTGACAACTCGGGCTTGCGTGCCGCGGAGCCGCCTACAACGACGACCGCGGTCTCGCCATCGCTCACGCTAGGGCAACTTCCATCGATGGATTTGACCCGCTTTGCAATCGCATCTGCGTCTTTCGGCCGCCCCTGTCTTTGCGCGACTAACGCCGCTCCGCACAGCGCATCCGCATCGTTGGAGCTCACCGCTAACGCCCTGTCGAATGCGATTCCTGCTTCGGGTAGGCGCTCCACAGTCAAATTGATGTGTCCGAGGTTTCGCCAAAGCAGCGAGTCGCCCGGCGACAGCTGCACCGCGGTCGTGGCCGCGTTGAGCGCGTCTTCGAGTTGTCGCAGTTTGGCATACCCAACGCTGAGCTCGTACCATGCGGCTGCATTGTTCGGCTCCTTTCGCGCCCACTCGGATGCGTAGAGCACGAGCACGTTCCATTTGCCGTCGTTCTTCAGCTGCTGCACCGTGGTCTCGAACGTGGGGTCCGGACCGCCCTGGTTTGTGCCGCCGCTTGTACTCTGGACAAGCGGTTTCTCGCTCCCGAACGGGGTCGGCGGCGCGGACCGGTTGGGAGAAGGTGCCGCAGCGGACACGATCGGCTGTCGAACCGATTCGCTCTCCCGCGGTGAAGCAATCAGCCACACGACTGCGACAACGAATGCGAGCGCTGCCGCAGCCGCTGCCAGATACTTGAGCTTCGGTTTCACGCTTCGGGGACGGACATCGGCGACCTTGGTCGACACGATTTCGCGGTGCGGCTCCGACTCGACCTTTCGGTCACTCGCGGCCCGCATCGGGCCGGTTCCGCGCGCCTGCCGTTGTGAGCGTTCGTCTTGTTTCTGTTGCAGTGCCATCGCGCGGGCGCGCAGATAAGCGGCAATCGCCAGCGATGCATCATCGCCGCATTGGTCCGCGGCCCGGCGCCAGAGAGCGGAGTCGATATGGCCTTCTTGGTACTCCCTGGCCGCCTTTGCGAGGAACTCATCCGCGGTCGTTATACGAAGGTCACGTTGGCCTTTCGCATCGGCGGAGGAATCGTCGCCTGCCGTGCGAGCCGCGTCACCGCCAGGTGTCGAGAGCTCGACAGGCTCGAGCGCCAACGCTTTGCTGAGGAGTGGATTAGCGTCCATCAACTGGGCGACGCAAGCGCCATGCCAACCGACTTGACGCGAACATGCCGTCGTCTACAGATACGCCGTCGGAATCAGAAACGACACCTTCTCGACGCAGCGCGGCAGTGGGCAGGCGTTTGATCCGGGCAATGGCCGGTCTTGGCCGATGAGCGACTTCGGGCGACGTCTCAATGTGACCCGGGTGGCATCATGGAAATCAATCGGACACGGTCGAAGATCCGACAGCACGAAGTCGTACCGCCCCTCGCACGTCAAACGGGGGACCGTTTACGGCCTACGCCATTTATCTGGTTTTCCACCAGTAGTGAAGCGAACTCGCTCGACGAGAACGGTCGCATCCGGCTTCAAACTCCGCGCCTGTGCTATCGCCTCTGCCTGTGTGGCCGCGATTGAGCTGGCCCTTTCCGAATCAGGTTTCCTAACCGCATAGTCGCCTTGAGGCCGACGTTCGACAAATAACTTGTCTTTACTCATGCGCTCCTCTTTGCGTTTGGATGATGAAGTGCGTACGTGGCAGGTCCAGCGAATTCGAACGGTCGCCCGATGTTAGTTAGCTTCGCTACTTCCCAGCTTGATCGACATAGTAGAGTGCAGTTTACATGCCCACCGCGCGCGACGCTCCCTCATTTGACGCCCGCCGCGCCAGTCGTCCGATTACCGTAGTGTGATATCTGGAGGGAAACAGTATCGCGTGTCCCTTCAGCCTTACGGGCCTTTCCATTTACCGGCACACGCCGTACGTCCTTAGGAAAGTGTCCCGCGGCAGCAGATTTTGGCCAACCAACTGCGACTTTCGGAGACGCCAAGGGGGCAGTTTTTGCCCTTGTTCCACAGTACTGCACGCCCGTCGGTCTTGGCGTCGGTATCCATGAGCGGCTCCTTTGTTGAGGGAAAGGGGCTTCATGTTGATCCCGGCCGATGGGCGCTTCACGACCCTGAGCAGACGTTCGTGCCAGCGGAAAAGCGAGCCTACCGAAGTCGATCAATCCCGCCTGGGGTGGGCGCAGAACCGTGCTCTCGATCCGGCCGCAAGAACAAAAACACGACTACCGCGACAAAGGCGAGACAGGCCGCCACGAGGAAAGCGCTGGCCGGATGCACAAGCCACAACGCCCCCGCTATCAGCGAGGCCGGCAGATATATGAGTCCGGTCACAAAATTGTAGAGACCGATCGCGGACCCGCGCCGCTCCAATTCAAGATCTGTAATAAACGCCTTGCTTTGGGCTTCATCGATGGCATAGAACACGCCAAAAATGACAAACAGGACGGCCACCTGCCACCGCGCGGTCGCAAATGCGAAGCCAAGGCTCATCAGCAGATAGGTCAGATAGCCCAGCATAATCACTCGCGCCCTGCCCAAACGATCGCCTAGCTTGCCGATCAGCGGTGCGGCAACGACGAACGCGATATTGAACATGGCGTAAAGCAACACAATCTCCTTGACCGCGAAACCGACGCTATGTGCACGCAACAGCAGAAAGCTGAAACTGAAATATGCCAGCGAAAAAATTCCTGCTGTGACAAGGTAGCGTTTGAATTGCGGGCTGAGCGTTTTCCATGTTTCGAACATGTTCTCGCGCTGGTGCTGAACCCCGGGCTTATCCTTGATGAGACTCAAGAACACGACGCCGAGAATGGCTGGAACGAGTGCGACCCAGAACAAGATCCGGAACGTCGAGGCGCTATCGCCCAGCCACGAAAGCAGACCGTACGCCGCCAACGGGCCGAGCACGGCGCCGGACTTGTCCAGCGCCTTGTGTACCCCGAACGAGTATCCCCTTGTGTCTTTGCTGGCCACTGCCGAAAGCCAGGCATCACGCGGCGGCCCCCGGAAACTCTTGCCCAGTCGTTCGATGACACGAAAGACACTGAGGCCCATGACCGAACTGGAGACCAACAGAATGATCTTGGCCAGCGTGGAGAAGCCGTATCCGGCCAGAGCGAAGACTTTGCGTTTGCCGGTCCGGTCGGATAACCATCCAGCCACGTAATTCAACGACGAGGCAGACAAGTCAGCCAACCCCTCGATCAGACCAAGCAACGCCACTGATGCCCCTGCGATTGTTGTAAAGAAAATCGCAAAGACCGAAAAGATCATCTCGGAGCTAAGGTCCGTCAAGAAGCTGACGAGACCCAGCTTGAGTACATCCGGATGGACTCCGAACTTTTTCTTTCCATTATCAGATGACATTGCTTCCATTGTGATGTTGCTCGGGCCCGACGGTCTGGGACTGAATCTACCGAATGACAGTTTACTAGCCTGAGCGCCTGTAATTGGCCGAGTTCGGACGTTGGTAAACGGCTGCAATAGACCCACTCTGGTCACTCGCTCTGCCCGAGTGCGGACATCGCGTGTCGCTGCAACGGTGCACCGCAACTTTCATCAACAGGGCGAGAACTGCCCGCAGGCCCAGTCCGAACCAGGCTACGAATTCGACCGGTGCATCGCCTGGTAGCCAAGCCGTCGAGCGAGCCGTGCGGGCTCGTCACGGGGAGAGTTGTGCCCAACGCCGCCAACCCTCCCGGTTGCCGTCACCTTATCGTCGGCGAACCCTGCAATAGCCCGTCGCCCGCACCCCCCGGACGATTGCCGCCTGTAATCGGCGTTCGACCTGCCCGACCCCACACCCAATGCGCAGGGTCGTGCGTTTGCATCTACTATTACTATTGAGCGTTTAACCTCCCGCCGCCTGCGCAGCGTCATCGGGCAACGCAGCCTTTGTCGCGGATCAATGGCCCATTGGCTGGGGCCGGCGATAATAGGCTGGAGTTTCGCTCACGTGAGATCTGCATAGCCCATGCCCATTCCGCTGCCCAGGCGCTGGCGAACCCTCTTGAACGAGCATCCGATTTCGCTTCGCGGCCCGTGGCCCAAGCGCGTCGCGTTCGCGCTCGCCATGTTCGCGGCGGCGGGGTTCGTCTTCCGCGACCAGATTTTCGGCCCGTCGGTAGAGGTCTACGTAGCGACGCGCTCCGACCTCGTGCAAACGGTGGTGTCAAGCGGGCGGATCATGACGCCGCAACGGGTATCCATCGGATCGGTCATCACCGCGTCGGTCGTTCGCATACCGGTGGAGGAAGGCCAGAGCGTTCGCCGCGGCGATGTCCTGATCGTGCTAGACGACAAGGACACGCGCGCCGCGGTCGCGCAGGCAGAGGCCGCCGTCGCGCAAGCCGACGCGAGGATCCTCCAATTGCGCGAAGTCGCGCTGCCCGCTGCCGCGCAGGGGCTTGTGCAGGCGCAGGCGAATCTCGTGCTGGGCCACCAGCAATACGACCGCGCGCAGGATCTGAAGGCCAAGGGATTCGTGAGCCAGTCCGCGCTCGACGACGCGAAGCGCAACCTCGACGTGGAGGAAAGCCAGCTGCGCGCCGCGCAGCTACAGGTCGTAACGAATGGCCCGTCCGGCAGCGACTACGTCCTCGCGCAAACCGCGCTCCAGCAGGCGCACGCGAGCCTTGCCATGGCGCAGGCACGGCTCGATCAGACCGTCATCCGCGCGTCGGTCGATGGAACGCTGATTGGACGCAGCGTCGAGCCCGGCGATGTGGCGCAACCGGGCAAGGAATTGATGGTGCTCGCGCCGGTCGGCGAAACGCAGGTAATCGCGCAGATCGATGAGAAGAACCTGTCGCAACTGAAACTTGGCCAGAAGGCGGTGGGCTCCGCCGATGCCTATCCGAAAGAGCGTTTCGCCGCCGAACTCTTCTACATCAACCCGGGCATCGACGCGCTGCGCGGTTCCGTCGAAGTCAAGCTCAGGGTCGCGAATCCGCCCGATTACCTGCGACAGGACATGACGGTCTCGGTCGATATCGAGGTTGCGCGCCGCGCCAACACGGTCGTGATCCCGGCCGAAACCGTGTTCGACGCCGGCACCGACCAGCCTTGGGTGATGGCAGTCGAGGGGCACCGCCTCGTCAGGAAGCCGGTGAAGCTGGGACTCAAGGGCGAAGGGTACGTCGAAGTGCTGGAAGGCGTCGCGCCGGGCGAGGTCGTCATCTCGACCGCCGGCCCGGCGGTCAAGCCCGGTCAGCGCGTGCGCGCGGTGCCGGTGGCGAAGAGCGGTACGTGAACCCGTTCGCGTTCTTCGAATGGATCGTGGCCTTCCGCTTCATGCGCGAAGGCCTGACGCAGACGCTGCTCATTATCTTCGGCGTCGCGCTGGGCGGTGGCGTGATCATCTTCATGTCGGCGTTGCTCGCCGGGATGCAGGCGAACATCGTGCGGCGCACGCTCAACTATCAGGCGCCAATTTCCATCCTGCCGCCCGACCAGGTGGCGCGGCCGCTGCGTGCGAACGAATCCGCCGAGATCGCGGCACAGATCCAGCCGCGCTCGCAGCAGTTGCGTTCGGTCGACCAGTGGCAGAAGGTCCGTGGACAGGTCGTGCAGATTCCGGACGTGATCGGCGTGACGCCGATCGTCGCCGGTCCCGGCTTTGCGGTGCGCGGCGAAGCGACCAAATCGGTGACGATCACGGGGATCGAGACCGAATCGTACTTCGACGTGATCGCGCTCCCGGAAAAGATCGTGGCGGGCCGGCAGAACGTGGGGCCCCTCGACATCATCATCGGCACGGAACTCGCGAAGGATCTGGGCGCGAACGTCGGCGACAAGCTGCGGCTCACGACGGCGGGGGAAACCGCCTCGACGTTCACCGTGATCGGCATCTTCGACTTCGGCAACAAGGGTATCAACGAGCGCAACGTGTACATCGCGTTTCGCTCGGCGCAGAACCTGCTCGACCTTGCGGGCGGAGCCTCGAGCCTCGAGGTCAAGGTGCGCGATCCCTTCGCGGCGGAGACGATCGCGCGGACGATCCGCGCCGGCACCGATCTCAAGGTGGACAGCTGGATCAAGACCAATGCGCAGTTCTTCACCGCGATGGCGGCGCAGATCCTCGCTAACACGTTGATCCGAATCTTCGTCGGGCTCACGGTTGCGCTCGGCATCGCGAGCGTGCTCGTCGTATCGGTCGTGCAGAAATCCAAGGAGGTCGGCATCCTGCGAGCGATGGGCACCACACGTGCCCAGGTGCTGCGCGTGTTCCTTATTCAGGGCGGCGTGATGGGACTCACCGGCTCGCTGTTCGGATCGCTCCTCGCGTGGGGATTTCTGCTGCTCTGGCGCGGCGTGGCGACAAACCCGGATGGGACGCCGTTGTTCGTCGTCGTAGTCGAGCCGTCGCTGTTCGCGATTGCCTGCGTTGCCGCGACGCTCGTCGGCATCCTCGCGGCTATTGTTCCGGCGCGGCGCGCAGCGAGGCTCGATCCCGCGGTCGCGATCCGTGGCTGACGCTACGCCGCCCGCAACGCTGCGCCTCGAGGGTGTGCGCAAGTCGTACGGCGTCGGCACACCGGTCGAGGTCGAGGTTCTGCACGGCATCGATCTCAAGCTGCAACGCGGCGAATTCGCGGCATTGATCGGGCCGTCGGGGTCGGGCAAGACGACGCTGCTCAATCTCATCGGCCTGCTCGACGAGCCCAGTGCGGGGCGTCTTTTCATCGCAGGGCAGGAGGCAAGCGCGCTTGGCGAGATGGAGGCGACACAGCTGCGCGGGCGTGCGATCGGCTTCATCTTCCAGTACCACTACCTGCTGCCGGCGTTCACGGCGCTGGAGAACGTGATGATGCCGATGCTCGCCGCACGTGGACGGGTCGATGCCAAGATGCGCGACACCGCGGCGGCGCTGCTCGACAAGGTCGGCCTGACACCGTGGCGCGACCACAAGGCGACCGACATCTCCGGCGGACAACAGCAGCGCGTCGCGATCGCCCGCGCGCTCGTGATGAATCCGGCGCTCGTGCTCGCCGACGAACCCAGCGGCAATCTCGACACCGAAAATGCGGACGGCGTCTTCGATCTGATGCGCAGCGTCAATGAGTCGGGCGGAACCACGTTCCTGATCGTCACCCACGATCCGCGCCTCGCCCAGCGCTGCGACCGGATCATCGAGCTCGTGGACGGACGGATCGTCTCGGACGCGCCCAATCTGAGCGTGGTGCGGCGCGGCTAGAGCCAGCCCGCGAGGCCGTCCACAGACATTCCGATGCGGCAACTTCGCGCGCCGCTCCGACAACGACGCACTTGCCGGTGCATGCTTGGGCCGTGCGTGGTCTCAGCCCTTGTCCACCCTCAAGCGCGCGTGCCGCGATTCCGCTGGATCTCGGCGGCTGGCACAACCTGGAGGCGGGACCACTTCACTTCGCCCCTGCTTCCTGAAGTAACCCCGTCTGCCGAGTCGAAGCAGGAAAACGGGGCTAAGACAAGGACAATGCCCGAACTCAGCGCACGGCGAGGCGCCAGAGCGATGTCACCTCGGCTGCGCGCGCCGCGTGGAGCGGGTCGGTATCGTCGGACACCCGGGGATGTTTCGGCCGCACATCGCTTCGATCCACGATCTTCAACCTCGCCGCGTCGAACGCAGCGAGCAGCGCCGACCTCGGTCGCAGGCCCAGGTGCTCCGCGAGATCCGAAAGGATCACCCAGCCCTCGCCCCCTGGCTCCAGGTGCGCGGGCAGCGCGTCCAGAAACCCACGCAGCATGCTGCTCTCGGGGTCGTAGATCCCGCGCTCGATGGGAGAGCTCGGCCGCGCGGGAACCCAGGGCGGGTTGCATACCACGAGCGCGGCCCGCCCTTCGGGAAAGAGATCCGCCTGCACGACTTCCACTTGCCCCGCCAACCCGAGGCGCTCGAGGTTCTCGCGAGCGCACGCCAGCGCGCGGGGATCCCGGTCGGTGGCGACCACACGCCTGATGCCGCGCCGCGCGAGCACGGCGGCCAGCACGCCCGTCCCGGTGCCGATGTCGAAGGCAAGGCTGGACGATGACCTCAAGGCTGGCAGAGGCGCCCTTGCGACCAGATCGACGTATTCGCGGCGAATCGGCGCGAACACCCCATAGTGCGGATAGATTCGGCCGCCGATAGCGGGAATTTCAATGCCCTTGGTGCGCCACTCGTGCGCGCCGATGAGGCCCAGCAACTCTCGCAGCGAGGCGACCGAGGGTCCCTCTCCCGGGCCATAGGCTTCCGTGCAGGCTTGCCGGATGTCGGGCGCACGTCGCAACGGAATGCCGTAGTCCTCGTCGAGTGGCACCAGCAGCGTGCCCAACGTGCGCGCACGCTGTGACCGGGCTTGGCGATGGAGATGGAAGGCTTCGGCAGGCGATGTGGGCATCGAGGGTGCGGCCGACTTTTTCGGCTTGCGCGGCTGGCGGTCGGCGCGACTCGCCAACGCAAGCAGCATCTGGCGAGCGTTTTGGAAGTCGCCCCGCCACAGCAGCGCGGTGCCCTGGCACGCGAGGCCATACGCATCATCGGCTGTGAGGGTGTCATCGGCGATGACCACGCGCCCGGCGGGCGGCGCCCCGCGCTCCGAACGCCAGCGCGCGGAGCGCGTCTTGCCGCCCTCGGTCCAGTGAATCACCGGATGCGCGCCCACGCTAGATTTCGGTATATTTCTTGCTGTTTCCGCGCGCCTTGTCCGCCGGATATTTCTTGGCGTTCGCGAGGAGCTTCCGGTCGGCCGCGGCGATCGGATCGATACCCAATTGGTCGCTCAGCCGAATCAGGTACAGGAGAACGTCCGCGACCTCATCGCTTGCCGCCGCAAGCGCCTCGGGCGCGAGGCTGCGGCTCTGCTCTTCAGTGAGCCATTGAAAGGTCTCGAGCAATTCGCCCGCCTCCACCGACAACGCCATCGCAAGG
>JADGRP010000060.1 GCA_017880805.1 Burkholderiales bacterium | reverse complement strand
CTCAATGTTGCGCGCAAGTTGAACTTCGACCAGCGCCCGGAATATGCGCCGATCCGCTTTTCCGGCGGCGAGTCCGGGGATTTCATTTTCTCGCCGCCGAAGGTCTGAGCTCTTCGCACGTGTTGAAATGACGGGTCGCGCGGCGACCGCGCATCACGAAGATCCCGGAGCAATCTCCGCAACGGCATCGCCACTCTTCGCTCGTTGTGCCATGACTCTCGGCGCGGACGTGGCGGCGCGTTTCCCGATCGCCGCGTCGAGCTCCATCCATATTCCCGCCGCCTTGGCCGCATCACCACTTCGATAGCATTGAAGCGCCACGTTGTATCGGGAAACGTATTGGCGCTGTTCGGGAGTGACCCTCTCAATCGGAGCGATTGCCTCGTAGGCCGACACCGGCGCCACCTTGCCCTTCAGGCTGACCGCGTCGAGCTCGCAGAAAAGATAACGATTCTCGAGCGCGGCCACGGTTGTCGAATCGACGACGATGCAGCAGCCGAACGTGCTGCAGACCTTCTCCAACCTCGCGGCGAGGTTGACGGCCGCGCCGAGCGCAGTGTAGCTCAGGCGGCGTGGCGTGCCGACATTGCCGACGATCGCGGGTCCGGAGCTGATCCCGATCTTGACACCGAATTTGGCGGAATCACTCTGCGATGCAGCCGCATTGAGCTCGCTGACGCGGTGGTCGATGAGAAACGCGCTGGCTACTGCTCGCGCTGCAGAATCGTGCGCGCTGGCAGGCGCTCCCCACATCGCCATTACTGAATCGCCGATGAACTTGTCGACGTAGCCGCCCATCTCGTCGATCACGCCGACGATGACCTTGAAATATAGATTGGTGAGTTCCATTAGTTCAGCCGGTGGCATGGTGTCGGAAATGGCCGTGAAGTTGCTTAGATCCGCAAACATGACCGTGATATCGCGAACCTCACCGCCAAGCTTCAGATCGATATCTTCCTCGGACATCTGCCGAACCAGTTCCGGCGCCAGATAGCAGCCAAACGCGCTTTCCATGCGCCTTCGTCTTCTTTCCTCGACGAAGAAGCGAGCCAATTGCCCGCTGAGCAGCGCTCCCAACCCGGCGATGGCAGGAACCGCGACGGGAAGCCACGAGCTAACCCCGACAGCCAGGACTGAAGCCCCAAATAGTGCCGCCAGAAAACCGATCAAGGCGGCGACCGCGATAACAGGAGACAGAAACAATCCCAGGCTGGCGCAGATCACCGCTGAGGAGGCTGCCGCGGCGATGCGCGCCGGACCAGGAACCAGCGTTACGCCAGTCAACCCAAGCAGGCTGCCAACGGCCGCGGCGTGAATATGTACTCCGGGCACGGAATCGCTGTCCGGCGCGGAGGGACCGAGAGCTTTCAGCCCGCAGCCGAATCCGTCGTCGTCCGTCGGCGACTGCGATGCCCATCTTACGAACCGATCGGGAGCGCGTTTTCGATCTTCCTCCGCGAGATTGCTTCCGATCAATACGACCTTGTCTGCAAACGCTGCGCGTACACCTTCGGGATTGGATTTGATGCAATTCAGCACATCGGCGATTGCATAGGTCGGCAGGCTTTCCAGGGGCGCCGCCGGCGAAAGCAGGAAGGGAGCAGCGTTGCCGGTTCCGCCAGCGATTTCAGAGAGACGCGCGGCAAGCGTCGGCAAACGCGTGCCATCCGCGGCGGTGTAATGCGAATAGATCCACCGCTGAACGCCGTCTTCGCTCGGCACGAGCTCGGAGTACGCGATGGCCAACGGTTCCTCGTGTCCGGCGTCGCGCTTGGCGTCGAAGACCGCCGCTCCAAACGGCTCGGCGACCGGGGTTGTGGCCGTGCGCGCGAGGACCACGCGGTCGCGGTGCCTGGAAAGCGAGGCGAGCAGCGCATCGTCGTAGCTGGGCTCGATCGCCGCAAAACGGGTTGCGGAGTAACTGAAGATGATATCGAATCCCACCGCCTTCGCCCCGCCCTTAAACAAGCCTTCGACGAGGTCCGCGTAATAGGGGCCGAAAAATACTCGCGGAGTGGACGCCAGCGTTTCGGATGCGAGGCTGCGCTCATCGATGGCGACGACCACGACCTTCGACGGGGCCGGCAGCGGTCGAAACGGCGCAATGGCGATCGCGATGTCGTACAAGAAGCCATCGACGAGGTCGATGCGGCCGCCGGTGGCGCCAGCCAGCATCGCGGCCGCGAACAGCGCCGCGATGATGACAATCTCCCGATACCGGCGACGGAAGTCCAATCGCGGTCTCCGGGCGCCTACTCGAGTTGGAGTATCAGCAAGCCCTTCGGGTTCGACGCCGAAATCGCAATCGGCACTTCCAGCGCTTCGCTTTGTCCACGGAAATGAATGTTGATGAAGTAGGGACGCTTCGGTGGCAACGCGCCGTTCAGGCGGAACGACTCCTCGCGAATCGGAATATCGCCGGCGACAAGCCTTCGATTCGAATCGAGAACGTCGGCGCTCACCGCGCTCGCCGCCCGAGCGCCGGTGATGACCACCAAACCATCGGACGTTATGTCGGCGTATTCCGGATCGTGATTTATCCCGCGCGCGACGATGCCCCCACCCAGGGGGCCGGGACCGGCGAGGGCGATTTTGTGCGTATGCGGACAGGGCCCGGGCTGCTTGCTTTCGATATTGGCTTCAGCGGCCTCCAAGCTCTGCTCGGTCACCGAGACCGTACCACCGGAGAAGTTGACGATGGAACACGTTGCATAATGCAGTAGCGACAGATGCGCGCCGGGCGCGATGACAATCCGTGTCCCGGCCGCGACTTCCCGATGAACCGCCAACGGGGGCTTGGTCGCGCCGTTCACTTCCATCACGAGTGCGGCGGCGGGGCCTGGGTCGGCCGCTCGCGCGAACCCGGCAACAAGCATCGCGGGCAGGAAAATGAATGCCACGAGAGCGGTTGCCATTGAGCCACTTCGATCTGTTGCCACGTGCATCACCTCGTCAGTTGATCAGAGCGTGTCGTCGGTCAGGTCTGCCTGAGACATGCCGGTTTGCAGCGCAATCAGTGTGACATGTTCACAAACACGACGCGGCGGTTCTCCGGCGCCGCGGGATTGTTCACGTTCAGCGGCTCGCGATCGCCCTTGCCGACGGCCTTCAGCCGCTCCTCGCTGACGCTCTGGTTCTGTACCAGGTATGCACGGACCGCCGTCGCTCGTCCCTCCGACAGGCGCCGGTTCTTTTCCGCCGAGCCGCGCGGATCAGCGTGGCCCTCGATCACGAAATTGAAGTCCGCGAGCCTGCTCGTGTTGAGCGCACGGCCGACGATGTCGAGCTCACGCTTTGCATCGGCAGTGAGCACTGTCGCATTGGTCTCGAAGGTAATCAGCAGCGCTGCCTTGGCAGGTTTCGGCGCGGCTGCGGGCGCGGCGTTGATACTTCGCGTAAGCATCGGGGCTGGCTCGGGCGTCAACGCGTCGATCAGCGCGGACTCGGTGATGTCCGGACCCTGGAGTATCTGCTGTGCCGCTGCCGGGACGCAACAGGAAGCAGCAAGCACCAGCAGAGCCAGGATGCCGTTTGCCGCCATGGCCGACCTCCCATATTCCGCAGTGTTGAAGAGCGGTCCATACAGTTTCATAAGAATGTCCATTCGTTTTCTCCCCGGACCTTTCAAGTTTCCGTACCGTCAAGCGAGCTCGCGAAGTTCACTCGACACATAGCTCGGGATCGGGCACCAGGCATTCAGCCTCGCCTGTACCCGCTGCGCCGTTGATGCCGCGTGTGCTGAATTCCGCGCCAACCCTTAACTGCAAATCCTTCGGCAGCAACAACCACATGCGGCCATTCTCCTTCATGCGGCTGGCGAGTGCGCCGGCACCCGGACCAAAGCCCCAGAAGTAATCGGCGCGCACGGGTCCACGGATCGCTCCGCCGGTGTCCTGTGCAAGCACCAGGCGGTTAAGCCGCGTTCCGATGCCCTGCCCCTCGGTGGAAATAAAAACGGGAAATCCCAATGGCGTCGTGCGCGGGTCCACTGCCACCGATCGACCCGGAGTCAGCGGCACGCCGAGCGCGCCCATGGGACCGCCTTCGCTGTCGGGAATCTGCCGGAAGAATACATAGCTGGGATCGCTGCTGAATATCGATGTGCTTTCGGCGCCGGCGGCCTTTGCCGTCGTGTTTGCTTCGGATTTGACGCGCGCCGGTTCGGACGCGATGGCAGGTCGCGCTGCTTTCGACGCGACCGTCGGCGAAGAGATCGGTATGCGCTGGGGCTCCGCGTTTCCCTTCAACAACAACTCGACCATGCGCTCGACCTCGGGCGACAGATTTTCATCGGCACCTTTGGAGTTGGCAGCGGGGCCTGCGCGTTGTTCCGCTCCATCCGGAGCTTGCGCACCGCGCAGCGTCAGCGTGGCGGAATCCGCGTCTGTGACCGCCGTCGTGTCCTCGCCGCTATCGGCGCCGGATAGCGGGATCTCGATGCCCCTTGTAAGCATCGCCGGCCGCGATCCGCTCTTCCGGTTCGCGGTCTGCACAGGCGGAGTGAATGGATGGCCATTTTGCTCCGCATAGGCGAGACGGACGACATGTCCATCCGGCAGACGAGCCTTTCCCGAGCCCTGGACCTGCATCGAATACAAGGCGGCGAGGTCGTCCACCCAAACGATGACGCGCGCCGTGGCAAGCGCGCCCTGGTCGATCTGGGCGCGGGTGTAGTACGGAACGATGCGCTGCCCTTCGATCCGAACACGCAGCTTCTTGTCCCTTATATCCGGCTTGGCATCGGCGACATCGAGCGTATAGGGTCCTTTGCAGGACGCGCTCGGCGAGAATTCGGTGCACACGGGAACGACAGTGCGACCCTCGACGCGCGCAAACACCTGTACGCCACCGAAAGCCCGTGGAATGGTGCGCGAATCAAGGTACAGCAAGTCTTCCGGAGTGCCGTAGACAGGATAAACGTACGGATCGCCGTAGCGACGGCTGCCGCGCAGCAGCGGTTCGTAATAACCAGTGATGACGCCGCCCGACGATTGGTCCTTGTTGTGAATTTGATAGAGCGCAAACTCGCGCTCGAGGTAACGCCTGACGTCATCGTCGTTGCGTGCGTTCACCGTAGTCGAGCGTGCGCATGGCCCCGTCCATGCGGTGCGGTTCGCGAGCACGGTGCAGCTCGCACGAAATGCCTTCCACGCTTCTGCCATGCTGTCATCCAGCCATCCCGGAAGATCGCCGAAGCGTGAAGGTACGAAGTAGGCGTACTTGGTCCAGAACGGAATGGGCGACGGGGGCTCCGCGGAGGGCGGCTGCTCTCCTTCGCTCCCGATCGCTGCTTGTCCCGGCTGCGCAGCCGCGATGGGCGCGAACGACACCGACGCGACGATGACCGCAAGAAACGCCAGCACGCGCGCTATTTTTCCCAGAAACATGCTTCACCCATCAGATTCGCAGACGCCCACGACAGTATAGCCAACTTGAAGAGCGTTACTCTGTTGTGCCGGAAAAGTCGCCGCCATGGATTGGATATACGACGGATCGGAGTTCCGCTATGAATGAAAAAACCGCACCGCAACTGCCGACTATTCACGCAAAGCTACAACCAATTTCCCATGAGGATGAAGGGAGCCCAGAAATAGGGATGGGCGAACGGAGCCTGCGGTTGGGCGGTGTAGCGTTTGGTGGCGCGCTGCGCGCCGGATTTGTCCGGCGCCGGTTTTCCGTGGATGAGCTCGACTTGCGCCTCGCGCGGGAATTCTCGATCTCGGCGAAGTGTCGCTGCCCGTAACGAAAGCTCATCGCGTACGCGTCGAAGCCTTGGCTCATTTCAATCGCAAGTACTGCCTTGGGTCTGCTCATCCCGATGACTCTGTGGTCGAGCGTTGAAGAGACTTGGCTGGCTCGATTCATCAGACCAGCGATTGGGTGTCGCCATCGACCGGCAGCGCGTGGCCGGAAATGTTGGCGCCAAGCGGAGACGCGAGAAACACGATCGCATGCGCCACGTCTTCGGCCGTGATCATCCGCCTGAGCGAAGCCTTGTTCACCATCTCATCGCGTACGACGCCTGGCGCGACGCCTCGCGCCGCGGCCTTGTTGGCGATCACGCTTTCGATTCTCGGACCTGCAACCGAGCCCGGACAGATCGCGTTGACGCGAATGCCGTCGGGACCGAGCTCCATCGAAAGCGACTTGGTGAAGCCGATCACCGCCCATTTCGACGCCGCGTACGGCGTGCGCAGGGGGAAGCCAAATCGTCCGGCTGCCGACGAGAGGTTGGCGATGCTTGCGTTGCGGCTTTGCCTTAAGAGCGGGATCGCCAGGCGCGCGCAGTGAAACTGGCCTGTGATGTTGATCGCCAGCGTTCTTTCCCAAGCCTCGGGGTCGAGGACCTCGCAACGTGCGGTCGGACCGGCGATACCGGCGTTGTTGACCAGCACGTCGAGTCCGCCGAACGCGCCGACCACGTCCTGAAAAAGACGCGCGACCGAGGCGCGGTCGGCGACATCGCATGTGCTTCGTCCCAGCGTCGCGTCCGACGTGCCAAGGGCATGGAGCGCAACCTCGTCGACGTCGCAGACATGCACGCGCGCGCCTACTTGCGCAAAGGCGCGCGCCGTCGCGAGACCGATGCCGCTCGCACCCGCGGTGACCAGCACGCGTGCGCCCTCCAGATCGAACGACATCGGCAAGCTCATCGGAAACCTCGTCGGCCCTCCCTCGATGTCCGGCGCGCCGCGGGAGGATGGACAGCGCACAGCGCGTGCATTATAACTACCAGCGCGAACCCAACGCGGACCCCAAGCAGGCCGCACACTCCTGGAGGAACTCATGACCATCAATCGCATTCGGCGCGGCTTGGTGCAAGGCGGCGCCGCCGCAACCGCCCTCGGCGTGCTCGGCTTTCCGTCGATCAGCCGTGGACAGGCGGAGACCATTCGCCTCGGCCACCTCACGCCACGCACCGGCTTTCTCGGCCCGCTCGGCGAATACGCAGTCATGGGCGTCAATCTCGCCGTCGAGGAAATCAACGCCGCGGGCGGCGTGATGGGCCGCAAGATCGAGTTGATCGCCGAGGACAGCGTCAATCCGCAAACGGCGTCGACCAAGGCGCAGCGCCTGATCGAGCGTGACAAGGTGGTCGCGATCATCGGCGAGATCAGCTCGGCGTCGGGGCTTGCGATCGCCCAGGTCGCGCAGCGCAACAAGACGATCTTTTTCAACACCGGCTGCAACTCCGACGAGCTTCGCGGCAAGTCCTGCAATCGCTACATGTTCCACACCGAAGCGGCGAACAGCATGTACGTCAACGCAGCCGGACGCGCGCTGCTCCGCGACGGCATGGTCAAGGGCAAGAAGTGGTACAGCCTGACCGCGGACTACGCCTTCGGGCACGATCTGCTGCGCGTCGCCAAGCGCTTCATGCAGGCCAACGGCGGCGAATTCGCAGCCGACGAGCTCGTACCCACCGACGCCACCGACTTTTCCGCCTATCTGCTCAAGATCCGCAACGCCAAGCCTGATCTCGTCGTCTCCAACCTCGCCGGCGCGCAGATCACCAACTTCATGAAGCAGTATGTGGAATTCGGCTTGCAGTTTCCGGTGGCCGGCTTCGGATTCGACACCGCGGTGGCGTGGGGCGCGGGCAAAGGCAACGTGCTCGGCATCTGGCCGCTGGTGTGGGACTCGCAGGTGAAGACGCCGGCATCGCAGCGATTCACCGAGGCGTTCGTGAAAAAGAACGGCAAGCCGCCTGAGAATCAAGCCTGGGGCGACTATCTGTCGACCAAGCATCTCGCGCAGGCGATGAACGAGATCAAGAGCACCGATTCGACCAAGGTCGTCGAGCATCTCGAAAAGGGCGCCAAGTTCGACCTCCTCAAAACGCGCGAGGGCTACTACCGCAACTGGGACCATCAGCTGATGATGGAAATGTACACGCTCACCTTCAAGCCCGCCGACCAGGTCAAGACCCAGTGGGATCTTTTTACGCTGTCCGCACCGGTGCCCGGGCCGAACGAGAGCCTGGAATCGATTGCGCCGACGCGCGAGGAAAACAACTGCACCATGCCGGCCTAGAGCTTACGGGAGCCTTGATGCGTCTTTCGCGATCGCGACAGTGAACTGTCATTCCCGCGAAAACGAGCCCGAAGGGCGAAGTTTCGAGGAACGGCCAAGCGGGAATCCAGTGTCGTTCGAACAAACGTCGCTGGGTCCCCGCTCAGTTACCAAAATGAGCGGGGACGACAGGCATATCGCGGTTCGCCCTTAGACCATGCTGGTCCAGATCCTCGAGCAGGTCCTGAACGGCCTGCTGGTCGGCGCGTATTACCTCCTGATCGCGCTGGGGCTTTCGCTCATCTTCGCGCTGGGCGGGCTCGTGAACCTCGCGCACGGCGCCTTTTACGCGCTCGGTGCGTATATCGCGGTCACGCTCGCGGACCGTCTCGGGTTTGGCGGCGTGTTGGTGGCCTCCCCGGTGCTGGTCGCGCTGATCGGTCTCGTGATCGAGCGCTTTCTCTTTCGCCGCTTCTACCGCTCCGATCCGACGTTGGGTCTGCTCCTGACCTTTGGTCTCGCCATGGTCGCGGAACAGACGCTGCGCCTGGTCTTCGGCGCCGCGCCGCTGCCGTTCTCGATCCCACCCGCACTCAAAGGGCAGGTGCTGGTCGGCGATTTCATCTACTCGCGCTACCGGCTGTTGATGCTCGCGATCGCGGCCACCGCCGTCGCGGCACTGTGGTGGCTGCTGCAGCGGACCTCCTTCGGCCGGGTCGTCCGCGCCGGCGTGCAGAACCCGGAGATGACGGCCGCGCTCGGCATCTCGCTCGAGCCCTACATGGCGGCAGTAGTCGCTATCAGCGTCGGCTTGGCAGCGCTCGCGGGCGTCCTGCTCGCTCCCATCACGGGTGTCCATCCTGCGATGGGCGCCGACATCCTGACCGCCTCGTTCGTGGTGGTGGTGATCGGTGGCCTGGGCTCGTTCTGGGGCGTCGTTTGCGCGGCGCTCATCGTCGGCGTGGTGCGCGGGCTCACCGTGTACTTCTATCCCGCGGCGGCCGAGGCGTCGATGTATCTGCTCATGGTACTGGTGTTGTTCCTGCGCCCACGCGGCTTGTTCGGCGAACGGATCCTGCGCTTCGAATGAGCTTCCTGCGCTCGCCGGTGGCCACCGCGCTCGCAGCCATGGTCGCGCTGCCTTTTGCGCTTCTCGCCGGCGGGCTCACGCTCACGAGCGCGACCGACGTGGTGATCATCGCCATCGCCTGCATGGCGCTCAACATCCTGGTGGGCCATACGGGACTCGTCTCGTTCGGTCACGGCGCCTGGTTCGGGCTCGGCGCGTATGCGGCCGCGCTGGCCCAGCGACACTGGTTTCCGGGGTCGGTGCTATGGCCTGCTGCCTTTGCGCTCGTTTTCTTGCTCGCGGCCGCGGTGCCCATCGCCTTTGTCGTGCTCCGCCGGCGCGGCGTCTACTTCTCTCTCCTGACCATGGCCTTTTCGGCGCTGAGCTACGCGGTCGCCTTTCGCTGGACGGCGTTCACCGGTGGCGAGAACGGGCTCGGCGATGTGAGCCGCGCGATTTGGCTGGGTATCGATCTCGAAGCGCCGTGGGTGTACTACGCGCTCGTCGCCGCGGTGGGCCTCGCCGTGGTGACCTTGCTTTCGCGCTTCCACCGTTCGCCGGTCGGGACCGTGCTCGTCGCACTCCGCGAAAACGAGCAGCGCGCGCAATTCGTCGGCTACGCGATCAAGCGCTACAAACAGATCGCTTACGTCTTGTCCGCCGTGCTGACAGGCTTCGCGGGAGTCCTATCTGCATTCCATCATCGATTCGCCTCCGCCGATCCACTGTCGGTTTCCTTTTCCGGGGAGTTGCTCGCGATGGTGATCATCGGCGGCATGCGGAGCTTCCTCGGTCCTGCGCTCGGAGCCTTGTTCTACGTCCTATTCCGGGAATACCTGTCGATCTGGACGCCCAACTGGCTCCTCTACTTCGGGCTCCTCTTCGTCGCGTTCATCGTCTATTCGCCCACCGGCCTGGTGGGGGTCTGGCGGCGGATGACGGCGCCGATGCGTGCGCCTGTGCACGAAGCGGCAGCGATGTCCGGCCGTACCACCGCCGAGCATTTGCCGCTGCCGGATTTCCTGAAACCGAAGCCCGCGACGACGGATACAGCGCCCCTCGAAGCACGCGATCTCGCCAAGGCGTTCGGCGGCATTCGGGCGGTCGAGAACGCAAGCCTCTCGGTGCAGCCGCGTACGTTGCATGCGCTGATCGGACCCAACGGCGCGGGCAAGACGACGATGTTCAACTTGATGTCGGGCATGTTCACCCCGGACAAGGGCACGATAAGAATTGACGGCCGCGACATCACCGGTCTTTCGCCGCATGCGAGCGTCGCCGCAGGGCTTGCGCGCTCGTTCCAGATCACGCAGCTCTTTGCGGGCGCAAGCGTCGCGGAGAACCTGCGCCTCGCCGTTCAGGCCGGTGATCGTTCCCGCTTCGACACGTGGCACGATGCGCAGTCGATAGAGCGGGTGCAAGCGCGCACCGCGGAGCTCGCGCACTTCCTCGGCCTCGCCGGGATGGAGAACGCGCTCGCAGGCTCTCTCTCGTACGGCGGGCAGCGTCTGCTCGACATGGGGTTGGCGCTCGCCACGGCGCCACGCATCCTGCTCCTCGACGAGCCCCTTGCGGGCCTCGCGGCGGCGGAGCGCGAGCGCGTCGCTTTTCTGATCAAGCGCATCGCGAGCGATATTCCGGTGTTGCTGGTCGAGCACGACATCGACCGGGTTTTCGCGCTGGCCGACCGGATCACGGTCATGAACGAGGGGCGGGTGCTCCTCGACGGCAGCGCCGATGAAGCGCGGCAGAGCGCCAGATTGCGCGACGTGTACATCGGGTCCGGCACGGCCGCGCTCGCCGCGAAACCGCGCGGACGGCGCGAACGACCGGAGCCTGTGCTGCTGCAAGCCGACCGACTCAACGCCTTCTACGGCAAAAGTCATATCATCAACGATGCGTCGCTCGCCGTGCGCGAGGGTGAGATCGTGGCGCTCCTGGGCCGCAACGGTGCGGGCAAATCGACGCTGCTCAAGGCTATCATCGGCATCGCGGAAACCCGCGGCGACATCACGTTAGGCACTCAACCGCTCGCCGGCCGTTCCGCGGCGGCCATCGCACGGCTGGGGATCGGCTATGTGCCTCAGGGGCGCGCGCTTTTCGCGGGGATGAGCGTGCGCCACAATCTCGAGCTGGGACGCCTCAAGCGAGAACGACCCGGCAGCGCTGCATGGTCGGAAGACAAGATCCTGCAATTCTTCCCGCGGCTCAAGGACCGCCTCGACTCGCCCGCGGACTTTCTCTCCGGGGGCGAACAGCAGATGGTCGCCGTGGCGCGCGCACTCTCCGGGTACGTGCGCGTGCTGCTGCTCGACGAGCCGTTCGAAGGCCTCGCGCCGGCCGTCATCGAGGAGTTGTTCGAAGCTTTCGACAAGCTGCGGCAGGAGATATCGATGGTGATCGTGGAGCACAATCTCGATCTCGTGCTCGCCCTTGCCGATCACGCGTATGTGCTGGAGCGGGGAAGCGTCGTGCATCATGGGCCCGCTGCGGACCTGCGCGAGAATCTGGATTTGCGGCGAAGCGTTCTGTGGATGTGAGGCCTATGGGAACGAGTGCGACAATGGTGGGAGCGGGACTGATCGGCCGGGCCTGGGCGATGGTGTTCGCACGGGCGGGCTGGACCGTGAAGGTGTTCGACAAGGATCCGGCACAGCTAACGTCGGCGCGCGATCACGTCGCGGCGGACCTCGCGGAGCAGCAAGCCTTCGGATTGGTCGCGGACGCGGCAGGGGCCACGGGGCGGATCGCCTGGTGCGAACGCCTCCGCGACGCGCTCGAGGGCGCCGACTGGGTGCAGGAAAACCTGCCCGAAGACGTCACGGTCAAGCGGCAGATCTTCTCGCTCCTGGACGCGGGAACGCAGTCCGGCGCGATCCTCGCGAGCTCGACGTCCGCCATTCCGGCGTCGCGATTCACCGAGGCCTTGGCCGGACGCGCGCGCTGCCTCGTCGCGCACCCGGTGAATCCGCCCCATCTTGTGCCGGTGGTCGAGCTTTGCGGCGCGCCGTGGACCGCGCCCGCGACTGTCGAGCGTGCCCACGCGGTGATGAGCGCGATCGGACAAGTGCCTGTCGTCGTTCGACGAGAGCTCGACGGCTTCGTGCTCAATCGCCTGCAGGGTGCGCTATTGTCCGAAGCCATGCGCCTGGTCGGCGAGGGTTATGTCACGCCGGCCGACTTGGATAAGACCGTGAGCGAAGGCCTGGGCTTGCGCTGGTCGTTCATGGGGCCGTTCGCCACCATCGAGCTCAACGCCCCGGGAGGCGTCGCGGACTATTGCGCGCGCTATAGTGGCTTCTATCGACGCCTGGCCGGTGACCCGCCCGCGCCGGCGGTTTGGGAAGGCGAGAACGCACAACGGGTGGCCGCCGCATTAGGTCCAGCGCCAGAGGGTCACGTACCCGAGGCGCATGAGGCGCGCACAGCATGGCGGAACACGAGGCTCCTTGCGCTGCGCCAGCACAAGCGTGAACAGGATACGCAATAAAACGGAGAGCGGCCATGGCCGAAAAGCGAAAAGTCGTCATCACCTGCGCCATCACGGGTTCGATTCACACGCCGACCATGTCGCCGTATCTACCGATCACGCCGCAGGAGATCGCGGATGCGGCAGTCGGCGCGGCAGAAGCCGGCGCCGCCATCGTGCACCTGCATGCGCGCGATCCCGTCGACGGCCATCCCACGCAGGATCCGAAATATTTCCGCATCTTCGCCGCCGACATCGCCCGGCGCTCGGACGTCGTGCTCAACTTCACCACAGGCGGGGCCGCGACCATGACCATCGAGGAGCGACTGCAGCCAGCGCTCCAGCTCAAGCCCGAGGTCGCGTCCCTCAATATGGGCTCGATGAATTTCGGCCTCTTTCCCATGCTGCAGCGGTTCAGCGAGTGGAAGTTCGATTGGGAGAAGACGTACCTCGCGACGTCGGACGACCGCGTCTTCAAGAACACGTTCAAGGATATCGAGCACATCCTCACCGCGTGCGCCGCCAATCGCACGCGCTTCGAAATCGAGTGCTACGACATCGGGCACCTCTACACTGCGCGCCACTTCCTCGACCGCGCCGTGGTCAAGCCCCCGCTTTTCATCCAGAGCGTGTTCGGCATCCTGGGCGGCATCGGCGGCCACCCCGATGACGTCATGCACATGAAGCGAACCGCGGACCGCCTGTTCGGCGGACAGTACCAGTGGAGCGTGCTCGGCGCGGGACGCAATCAATTGCCCATTGCCGCAATGTCCGCGGCCATGGGCGGCCACGTGCGTGTCGGTCTCGAGGACAGCCTCTGGCTCGGGCCCGGCCGGCTGGCGGAATCGAACGCGGCTCAGGTCCGGCGCGCGCGCGCGATCATCGAGGGACTCGGTCTCGAAGTGGCGAAGCCGGACGACGCGCGTCGCATCCTCGAGCTCAAAGGCAGGACTGATGTCGCGTTCTGAGCGCGCGGTCACACATGCCGTGCCCGCCTACGTCGGTTCGAGGGCTCCCGCCACGGCGGCGCGTAGCGCATTGCCGATCAGACCGCTGATCACCATCGGGATGTAGCGCACGCCAAGTTTGCGTAGCCGGTGGAAATCCGCGACGCTCGGCGCGAGAACGCCCGGAGCGATGCCGGCAGCGAGCGCCCGTGCCACGCCGTGCTCGATCGCGGCGACGACCTCGGGATGTTGCATCTGCCCCGGATGGCCCAGCGAGAACGATAGATCGTTAGGTCCGAAGAACACCGCGTCGACCCCCGGCACGGCGACGATCTCGTCGATGTTCTCGATTGCCATGCGCGTTTCCGCCATCACAATGACCGATGTGCCTTCGTTGGATGCCTTGACGTGCTGGTCTCCGCCGAAGAAACCGTAACCGGCGGCGCGCGTGGAGAACGCTGCGCCGCGACTCCCGACGGGCGGATACTTGGCCGCGGCGACAATGCGGCGAGCCTGTTCCGCCGTGTTCACCTGCGGCACCTGGATCGCCGACGCGCCGATATCGAGCATCCGCAAAATATCCGGTTCGAGCGTTCGCACTACCGGAATGATTCCGGCGCCGCGCGCGGCTCGCAGCATATGCTCGGTCGACTCGATGCCCGCGGGGCCGTGCTCGTTGTCGATGATGACAAAATCGACCCCGGCGTGTCCGCACATTTCCACCAGCGCAGGCGCCGGGATGCCGACAAACATGCCAAGCAGCGGACGCGATCCTCGGAGCAATTCCGGTAGACGCGTATCGATGACGTTCATGGGGTCTTTCATTCGGGTTTGACGCCGTTCGCCGACACGACCTTCGCCCAACGGGCGGTTTCCTCGCGCAAGAACACCGCGAAAGTTTCGGGCGTATTGACGCGCACTTCAGCGCCTTGCGCCCCGAGTTTTTCGCGAATCTCCGGCGTGTTCAAGACGCGCGTGAAATCGGCGTTGATCCGGCCGACGAGTTCACGCGGCGGCTTTTGTCCCAGCGTGCGCGCGAGAATGTCGGACGTTCCGCCGGCCGGATAGGGCACGATGATGTGCACGGGCCTGGTGGGCCACGCCTGGGCGATGGCATGCAACGGCATCAACAACGCGCACGCGGCCAATGCGTGGACCAGCATGGTGAAGCGCTTCATGATTCCTCCTTGTGGTCATCGCGCCGCGATCGCCGGATTATCGCAGATTGAAACAGTCCAGCGCGCGTTGGGGTTGCCACGCCGCCATGCTGCGCTCGATTTCCGATTGAATTGCCTTGGCCCCAACCGCTGCCGCTTGCTAAGATCTCGAACGTGAGCAAAAACTTTGCCATGATTCTTTTCGGAATCGTCTTCCTGATTGCCGGCTTGGGCATCGGCTACATGATGGACACCTATCCGGAGGGACTTAATCCCGAATGGCCCCTCTGGCTGGCCATGTTCGCGCCCGCGGCGTTTGCGTTTGGCGGACTGCATATGATCGGCGCAGGCCTGGGCTATCCCCGCTTCGCAATCGCCATGATTCAGATCATCCTGGTCTGCTTCTGGGTCGTCTTCAATTGGGCCGCGTTCTTCACGCATCACATTCAATGCGTCGATGTGGTGTCTTTCCTTGGCGTGGAAATTCTCCGAAGGTATCCAAGCGAAGAAGATTGCCGCATCGGCGTGCAAATCATCGTCGGCACCCTCGACGCATTGTTCCTTCTTCCGCTCATTCCGTTCGTGCGGCGAAGGATGCAACGGTCGTTGAGCGAACCGCCTGCAACCCGGTGACGAGTTACCCCGCCCAGCCCAGATGGCTCAGGAATTCGCGCGTCCGCTCGGTTGCCGGCGCATCGAAGATCTGAGCCGGCGGTCCTTGCTCGACAATCCGGCCCGCGTCGAACACGGCCACCCAGTCGCCGACGTGACGCGCAAACGTCATCTCGTGCGTGACGACAACCATCGTCATCCCTTCGTCGGCGAGCTTCTTCATGACGTTCAGGACCTCGCCGATAGTCTCGGGGTCGAGCGCCGATGTCGGCTCGTCGAAGAGCATCACGTCCGGTTCCATCGCCAGCGCACGCGCGATCGCCACGCGCTGTTGCTGCCCGCCCGACAAAGTCGCAGGATAATTGGCCACCTTGTCGCTCAAGCCCACCTTGTCGAGCATCGCCAATGCGCGTTGCCTGGCTTCGCTACGGCTCATGCCGAGGACCGTCAGCGGCCCCTCGGAAACATTCGCGAGCGCGGTCAGATGCGGGAAAAGCTCGAAGCTCTGAAACACCATGCCCATGCGCTGCCGCACCGCGCGCAAGGCGCGCTGGTCGCGCGGCAACACTGCGCCCTCGAATTCGATGTCGCCTCCTTCGATCGATTCCAGACCGTTGGTGCAACGGAGCAAGGTCGATTTGCCTGATCCGGACGGACCGATCAGACACACGACTTCTCCGGCGTGAACGTCGAGGAATACGCCATCGAGCGCTTGAAAGTCTCCGTAGCGCTTGATCACGCCTTGGTAGCGGATGATTTTTGCGCCGGCGTCCTTGACGCGCAGCGCCTGGACCAGGTTTCGTCCGCTCATTCCGTCACCGCGAAGCGCCGCTGGATCCAGTCGACGAGCTTGGCCTGCGGGTAGCCGAGGAGCCAGTAGATTGCAGCCATTGCAGTGAGCATCTCGAGCACGCGAAAGGTTTGCGAGCGAATCTGCATCGACACGTACGCCAGCTCGCTCACCGCGATCACCGACACGAGCGACGTATCCTTGAACAGCGACACCCACGTGCTTGCCAGCACCGGCAGGATGCGGCGCAGCGCTTGCGGCACGACCACGCGGCGCAGCGCCTGGACGCGGCTCATGCCGAGCGCCATCGCCGCTTCGGCCTGTCCGCGACGGATCGAGTTGATACCGGCGCGAAACGTCTCCGCATTGTAAGCGGTGACGTTGAGCGCCAACGCGGCAAGGCCGGTAGCGAGCGGCGGCAGACTCCATCCGGTCGTGATCGGCAGCACATAGAACGCCCAATACACCACAAGAATCAACGGCAGATTGCGGAACAGCTCCACGTACGCCGTTGCCGCCGCACGCACCGGCGCCCAGGCATAGAGCCGAAGCGCTGCCACGACCATGCCGCACGGTACCGCGATCGCCATGGTCAGCACGGTGAGAAGAATCGTCGTGGCGGTTCCCGCCAGCAGCGCGTCGCGGTGCTGCCAGACGACGCTCCAGTCGAACGTCATGAGCGGCCCAGGTGCGCGAGGCGCCGGTAGAGCATGTCGACACCGCGCGTGACCGGAAACAGCATCACGAAGTACACGAGCATCGCAAACGTGAATACCTCGATCGGCTGAAAGCTCTGGCCCGCCACGGTCTCCGACTGGCGCATGAGCTCCGTCACCGCGATCACCGAGGCGATCGCTGTGTCCTTGATCGTGATCGAGAACAGCGATCCGAACGCGGGAAGCATGCGCACGATCGCCTGCGGCAGCACGATCCGCCGCACGATTTGCACGCCCGACATGCCGAGCGCGAGTGCCGCTCGCGTCTGTCCGGCGCGCACCGATTCGACCCCGGCGCGCACGATCTCCGCCGCGTACGCCGCGAGATGCAGCGTCAATCCGATCAATGCGGCGATGAATGGCGGCATGGTGAGGCCGGTAACGATCGGCAATGCGAAAAAAGTCCACACGAGGACCACCAATACCGGTATCGCGCGCATCGAGTCGATATAGAGCACGACCATCGGCCGCAGCCAAGCGGGGCCGTACAGACGCAACAACGCGGCGGCGAAACCAAGCATGAGGCTGGTCAGGCCGGAAAGGCCTGCAAGTGCAAGCGTGACGCCGACGCCTGCAGCGAGGAATCGCGCGTGGTCGGTGATGACCGAGAAGTCGAAGTCCATGATCTCCGCGTGCTACGCGCGGCACCCGGCGGCCTCCTTGCCTTACAGCGGATAGTCCATCGTCGCGTGTCGGCCGCAGCCGCAACTCGCAATTCCCCGTCGATCCCCATGCTTCGCATGGGGGCCCTCGCCGGGCTCTCGCGCGGCTACTTCATCGTATCGACCACCCGCGCTTCGTCAGTCTTAAGCTTGCCTTCGAGTTCTTTCTCCACCGCACGCGCCCACGCGACGAACGCCGGCTGATTCTTGTCGACGGCCATGCCGACCGGCGCGGCTTTCTCGGTGCTGTTCTGACAGTTGTTGTCTTTCGGCAGGACCGCGAGTGTAGTCAGCTTGCGCCCCATCGCGACCCACGGCACCCGGTTGATCGGTACCGCGTCCGCGCGCTTGGCCATCACTTCTTCGACCGGCGCGGTGCCCGATCCGGCGACGCCGCGCAGCTGTGCTTTGGGAAAACGCTCCTTGACCCAGCCCTCCTCGCCGCCGCCCGTGTAGTAAGCAACCGTGATGTCGGGTCGATTCAAATCATCGACCGACTTCGCTTGCGCGAACTTCGGGTTGGACGCGAGACCGAACATGCACACGCTGGTGTTCGAATAGATGATGAAGTCCACCACCTTCAGCCGCTCCGGCGTCTCGGCCAACGGCGTCACCGAGATGTCGACTTGATTGGATGCGAGCACGGGCACTTTCGTCTCGTGACTGACGGCGACCGCCTCCAGCTTGACGCCGAGGCGCTTCGCGTACTCCTGCGCCAGCGTCCACGCCGGTCCACTCCACGCTTCGCCCGTTCCCGACGTGTTCTCGACCAGCCACGGCGCATTCGCAAGTACGCCCACGCGCAGCACGCCCGCTTTCTTGATCGCGTCGATGCGAGAACTGGCACCGCTTCCCGGGACAGGCACGTCGGCATAGGGCGCCGTTGCAAAAGCAAGCGCGAATAGCGCCGTAGCGCAGTGGACAAACGTCTTCATCGGTTTTCCTCCTGAATTAACGTGCGTCGCATTCGACATGCCCGCCCGTTGGTGGGCGCGCGACGAAACTGCCGCAAGTGTAAAGGAAAACCGTGCCCGCGGCCTTACGCGAGCGCCACGGTCGCGCAAGGCCTCGATTGCGTCGGCGACGGAAAGCTTGAGGTTGTTGCAAGCGGAGCGGTGGATCAGCTCGCCGACCCGCGCCGATGGACGTCGCGACGAACGATCTCCGTAGGCGTCAAGAAACTACGGAGCGACGACGATATCGACATGCACTCCGTCTTCGGTTACTGCCCGTGCTCGGTGTGGCGCGTCCAGTGACCGCGCTCGAACTCGTGACGGTTATTGACCTGATTCCAACGGTCGGGGGCCCAATCATATCCGTTGCGCGCGCGCAACGAGTGACCCTTGACCCAAACGTGTTGATTCCGCTGCCAGTTCCAGTATCCAGGTGCCCAAGCGTAACCAGGGCGCAGCGTAGGAATCTACTTCGCGACGTACGGCAGGAGGCGATCGAGCTCGGTCTTGACCACCTCGTAGCACTCACAGGACCGCGCCTCCAGACCGGGGCGATCGAGCACGGTGATCCTGCCTCGGTGGTAACTAATCAAGCCGGCGTCCTGCAACTTTCCGGCAGCCTCGGTCACGCCTTCGCGGCGAACGCCCAGCATGTTGGCGATCAATTCCTGCGTCATGGACAGCTCGTTCGATGCCAGACGATCCAGGCTCAACAACAGCCACCGGCACAATTGTTGATCGACCGAATGATGCCGGTTGCAGACCGCCGTCTGCGCCATTTGGGTGATCAGCGCCTGGGTGTAGCGCAGCAACAGATGCAGCGTCGGGCCGAATCTGCCGAACTCGCTTTTCAGCGCCTGGGCCCTCAGCCGGAAGCCATGGCCCGCGCTTTGCACGACGGCGCGGCTGGGCGTGCTCTCGCCGCCCATGAACAGCGATATGCCGAGAATTCCCTCGTTACCTACGATGGCAATTTCCGCGGATGCGCCATCCTCCATGACGTACAGCAGCGAAACGATGGACGTGGTGGGGAAATAGACGTGCCGCAACCGGTCCCCGGGTTCATAGAGGACGTCACCCAGCTTCATCGATACCAGCTCCAGGTGGGGCGCGATCCGCTCGTAGTCGCCAGCCGGCAGGGCGTCGAGCAGATGATTCTGATGGGGACTGTGCCGTGCGGGTGCAGGCAACTGCGACCTGCCCTTCGAGGGCATGGGCGACGCTTTCCCGACCCTGCCGCGCGGTCTATCGGCTGCCATCAGAATATTCTAGACGATCGGGACGTTCTTTTGTACGGTATCCAACAAAGGCCGGCGGCCTTCCCTTCTGGCGCTTTGCGGCAGGCATTGGACGATCGGCCTCTTCTGTCGGCCATCGCACAGACGGCGTCTTGAAGTCTGGGATAAATGTCACCTGGAAATTCCTTTACCGGCTCACGTACTAGCGGTACTGCCCGCGTGTGGCCCCAACGTTTGGAAAAATGCCATGGGAAGTTCAAGCTCGCTCAGTCGTGATGACCGTTTGGTTGGGACGCTTAATCGGCAACCGGCGCTGCGCATGTCCAAACGGGAAAACCGATCCGCATCCAAGCGCGACGCCGTTCTGCTGGGAACGACTGGCTTTTACGGCGACAGTGTTTACGATGTTGCCGGCAAGTTTCTGGGCGAGATCGAGGAACTCGTCCTCGACATCCATTCCGGGCGCGTTGCGTACGCCTTGATGGCTGTTGGAGGCTTTCTGGGGATGGGTCGAAAAATGTTCGCCATTCCCTGGAGCACGGTAACCATCGATAGCGCGTACCAGCGCTGCGTCATCAATATCGGACTCGAGCGACTCATCGACGCTCCAAGTCTCGATGGGGACGTTCTGCCACGAATGGCCGACCCGAGCTGGGCCACGGAAGTCCATGCCTACTTCGGCTGCAAACCTTATTGGGAATGAAACATCGCGCGTAGTTTGTGCTGGCTACTACGCTCAGGGATTGAGGGCCGCAGGAGCGAGCGCCGATGACACAGCTCGTTGCCAAGCGAAAGCGGCGCTTGACCTCACTGCCAGGCGTGGAAACACCGTTCGCTTGTGGCGTTGAACAAAGGAGCAAGTCATGAGTCTTGGCACCATTCTGCTGATTGTTGTGATCCTGATACTGATCGGCGTGCTGCCCACTTGGCCGCACGCTCGCAGCTGGGGCTACGGTCCCAGCGGAATCGTCGGGGTCGTACTGATTATCGTGATTGTCCTGTTCTTACTGGGACGCCTGTAAATTTCTCGCCAGGACGGCGACTTGCGTCGATTGTCACAAGAGCGTTGCTCATAGTGCGCCCGATGGCAAGCTCCTTCCGTTTCGAGGAATCTCAATTGTTAACTTGGTCTGCAGACTCCGGCAGTGCGTTCCGGCATACAAAGGTTTAATCTTCCGTACACGCGTCGCGCAAGAGACGAGACTCCGCCTTTGGAAATTCGCAGGTCCGCGCTGATCGGCCAGTCGGCAGCAAGCACGTTCGATTTAATCGAAGCGGCCGAGCATTACCCTTCGTTCCTGCCGTGGTGCGCCGACGCAGTCATCCTGGCGCGCGACGAGAGCGTAGTCGTAGCAAGGATTACAATCAACTACCATGGCCTTCGCTTCGATCTGACGACTCGGAACCCTAAGGAGCGTCCGCACTGGATGACGATTCAACTCGAACGGGGGCCGTTCAGGCGCTTCGAGGGCGAATGGCGGTTGACCGAATTGGGGGCCGACGGCTGCAAGATAGAATTCACGCTTCACTACGAATTCGACAGCGCCCTCGTTGGCATGCTCGCCGGAAGCGTTTTCGACGGAATTGCCGGCACAATGATCGACGCCTTTGCGTATCGCGCCGAGCACATGAGAGGCGGCGATGAACGAGGCGTCGACATCGGTTCGGTTCCAACTCTGGGAGAAATGTCATGACTGATCAAGCCGTCGTGGATGCACAGAATTTGAGGAATCCGCCGCGGCGATCTATACCGTCACGTTTGCGGGCGGCCTCGCTCACTGTGGCCGCGCTGTGGATCCTCGCGGCCGGCACCGCATACACCCAGATACCGACACCGGCGCCGACACCGGAGAACGCCTCGGCCGCGGCGGATGCCCAGCGGGAGGCAACGCAACCGTTGAACAACGCGCCGGTCTGGCGCGAGGTTCGATCCGGCGCGCCTCAAGTCACCACGGTCGTGGGGCGCGAGACGAATGTGCTCGTCCAATCTCGGGGCGAGACCTGGCGCGCGCTACGCGTGCCGATCGCGTTCTGGGGCGGCATGATGGTCGCGCTGGGGGTTCTCGGACTGGCGCTTTTCTATCTGATCCGTGGCCCGCTCGACATCGGCAAGGCTGAGAAGCGGGGCGGGCGGATGATCGAGCGCTTTACGCCCATGGACCGATACGCGCACTGGCTGCTGGCGATCGCGTGGGTCACGCTGGCGATCACCGGCCTCATTCTCTCGCTCGGCAAGTTGGTCTTGTTGCCACTGATCGGCTATACGCTGTTCTCCTGGCTCGCGATACTGGCCAAGAACCTCCACAACTTCGTCGGACCGGTGCTGATCGTCGCGGTGCCGTTGCTGTTCATCCGCTTCGTCCGCGACAACGGGATCGGCATCGAGGACGTCAAATGGTTCATGAACATCGTCGGCTACTTCAAGGGGCACGAGTACCCGTCCGGCAAGTTCAACGCCGGAGAAAAGCTGGTGTTCTGGGTCGTATTATTGATCCTGTCGACGATCCTCGTCGTCAGTGGACTGGTGCTCGTCTTTCCCAACTTCGATCAGACGCGATCGACGATGCAGACCGCCAACGTCGTGCACATGGCGGCGGCTTACATCGCAATTTCGCTTGCGCTGGTGCACATCTACCTCGGCACCATCGGCATGGTCGACGCCTATCGAGCGATGCGCTACGGCTACGTCGACGAAAGCTGGGCGAAGCATCATCATGCGTACTGGTACGCGGACGTCGCGGCGGGACGTGCCCGCGAGCACTTCGCTGCTCCCAAAGGCGAGCCTGCGGCGGCGGCAGCGGCGCGCACGCGGCCGGCATGACTCAGGCCGCCGCTAGCGGTTCGCCATGTCGAATTTGTAGGTCGCGAACAGGTAAACGATGTTGGCGTTGTAGTTGTTGAAGGCCAGGTAGCCGTTGAGGTAGCTTTGCGAGGTGTTGTTAATTACGCCAGGAAACGGAACGGTGTACTGATATCCGTTGTATCCGGCGTCGCTGTAGCGCCACCGCTCGTACGCATAGCCCAGCGTGAATGACCAGGCCTTGTCGTAGCTGTAAATCCCCTTCAGGTTGGCCGAGGTATGCTTCGTGTCGTCGTAGGCCGTGATCGGCAGCGGATTGCCGAAGTTGTTCTGACTGCTGATGTCCGCCGAACCGTCGGTGTGGTAGTAAAGGACAGAGCTCTTAACCATCAGTCGCTCCATCGCCGGCCAATCTGCGCCGACGCCGACCACCCAGTTGCGATCCTTGTTCCGCGCCGACCAGTTGAAGGCTGTTGCGTTCGCGGGCGCGCTCGGGTCGAAGCAATTCGGGCCGGCGGCGGCATTGCACGGGTTGGCGCCGATCTGCCGGTGGCTCGAATCGTAGGTGATGTGCTCGACATCGCCGAATGCCGTGAGGCGCAGCCGCGACGGGTCGCCCCAGGATCCGCTCAAGTACACCTCGTCGCGCTTGTCTGTCGTGCGCCCGAGCGTGATGTCCTTGTACTTGTTGTTCTTCCAGATCGCCTCGAGCGAGAAGTCGAGGAGCGGCATCGGGCTCCAGTCGCCGATCACCTTGACTTCGTCGCGATCGAGAGCCGCCGAATCGAAACGAGAGGTGAACCGCTCCAGGAAATTGGGATCGCCTCCATTGACGCCGGCATCGCCGAGCAGGTAGTCCGAGCGGCGCTGCAAGTGCGTGTACTTCACGCGGCCGGTGAGATTGTCCAGTGCGGTATTCTTCCACTCGACAAAGACCTTGTTGTTCTCGATGTTGTTGTAGTCCTCGCGATTCTGGGTGGTCTTCTGGTAGTCCCAGCCGGCGCCCAACCGGTTCTTGGGCATGAAGCGCCAATAGGCGTCGAGCCCGACGTTGTTCTTGGTGAAGTCGTAGAGGAAGTTCTCGCACGGCCCGCCCGCGCAGTTCACGATCGAGGCCGCGCCGTAGATGACGTCGGTGGAGTCGTTGTTGCGCTTGTAGTAGTTGTAATAGACGCGCGTGTCGACCGTCGTGGCCGGATGGGACGCCAGCGCCAGAGTGAACGTCTGGTTGTCTACCTTGCCCGTGAAGTGGTTGACATTGGGAAGCGTCGGGCCGAAGAAGTTCGGAGTCGTGCCGTTGAGCGCCGTCTGCGCCAGGTCGGCATCGCTCTTGCCCTCCGACCAGGTATAGCGCGCTGCTATCGTCGATTGCCACGGCAGGCCGCGAAACGTGGCGTTGGCCGCGAAGCGCTGGTAGCTGTTGTCGGGCGGCAGATAAGTCGTATCGACATTGTTGGCAAAGAAAGGGTTGTTCCAGGAGAGCGTCGTGAAGTCGTTCTCGAACTTGCTATAGAGGTAGCTCAACGACAGGTTCATCTGCCCCGTGTTGTAGCCGCCCTCGACACTGACGTTCGACGTCTTGTATTGGACCGGGATCGCCAGGTCGACGAAGCCGTTGCCCGGGCTCGTCCCGTTCGCGGCGGCACCAATCTTGGTGCCCTCGAATTTCACCTGGTTGGCGTCGACACGGGCGTACCACGGCGCACGGCCCTGCCACTCGAAATAGCCGCCGTTATCGGTGCGCTTGAAACCGATGTCGATCGGGTTCCAGGTGGCAGGATTGGGCTGCGGGAAGGTGGCGGTGAACACGTTCGAGCCGGTTCCCGCGAACGGCGTCCGCCCGTTGAACAGGAAGTTGTGCGGAAGCGAGTCGGAGTAGATCTTGAATTTGAACAGATCGTATATGCCGCCGCGCAGCATCATGTACTGGTCGTCGCGGCTGAAATTCTCGCCGTAGCCCTCGAACCAGGTCTGACCGCCACGGCCGCGCACGAAGACGTCCGAGACGACACCATTGCCGAGATCGCGGAATTCGTCCTGTTTAGACCTGTCCTTGCTGTTCGTCGAATCGTGGATCGCGCCGAGGGTCGCCGAGCCTTCGACTTTCCAATCCGTGTCTT
>JADGRP010000316.1 GCA_017880805.1 Burkholderiales bacterium | reverse complement strand
GTCGGAACGACTCCGGGCGTGACGGGCCTATCGTCGCGGCGTGTGCATGGCGGCGCGGGCACGTTCGACCTGCCGCTGTCCGCGGTAGCGACCAATCCGACCACGGAGCCGCGGCAGGGTCCGGCGCAGACGATCGTGTTCACGTTCAACAAGCCGATCAGCGCGGCGACGGCGACCATCACCGAAGGCACTGCCACTGGCGCCGCGCCGACCTTCAGCGGCAACGACGTCATCGTCGGTCTCACCGGGGTCACCAACAAGCAGTACGTGACGGTCTCGCTGACCAATGTCGCGTCGTCGGACGGCAGCAGCGGTGGCTCCGGTTCGGTGCGCGTCGGATTCCTTGCCGGCGACGTCAACCAGAACCGCGTGGTGACGGTGGGGGACCTGGTCCTGGTCAACGCCCAGGTGGCGCACGCGGTGACCGCGGCGAACTATCTGAAGGACGTGAATGCAAGTGGCGCCATCACGGTAGGCGACAAGGTCCTCGTCAACGCCAATGTGACCAAGGCGCTGCCGGCGCCCTGATCGGTGAACGTAGCGGCGAACGCGCCGGCGACGCTGAAAGCAAGGGGGAAGTGAAGAAGCGCGGGCCCAACGCCCGCGCTTTTTTTGCTACCGCCGCGCGCAAGTCTTGCGTGGCGGGTCAGCACACTAGATATGAGCGAGCGCGAGCGCGCCGATAGCTATCGCGCCGGCGGCAGTGACATATGCGACAACCTGCAAGCCCCTGTTGCGCGTGAGTATGGTAATCGCCGCCAGCGCGATCGCGATCTGGATCAGCGTCATCGCCTGCGCCCAACGATGATGCACGTGCATCGATGCCTCGCTACTCTCCTCGGCCGCCTTGGATTGTTCCTCGAGCTTTTTCGCGTCGGGCATGATCGCTTCCTTCTCGCCCTTATAACGGTCGACTTCCTTGAGATATTTCGCCTGCTGGTCGCCGGTGGTCAGCGTTGCACCCAGCTCGGCGATGTTCTGCTTGCTGCTCTTCGCCTGGTAGAAATTCCACTGGTCGGAAGCCTCGGTCCTCCGAATTGCGGCTTCGTTCTTGAAAAGGAGCGCATCGTTCTGGGTCGCGCCACCCATATATCCGAACATTGCGCCGATGGTGGCGAAGATCGCCGTCATGACCGCAATCCTTCCCGCGAAAGGATCGTGCTCTGCGCGGTGTTCGGCCTCGTGCTCATGCGGACCATGGACGTGAAAATGATCTTCGGACATGCGACTCTCCCGGGTATTCGACGCTTGAGGTATGGATCGGCGACGCCCGCTCAGGCGGGCGCGCGCTCGTAAGTGGCGAAATGGTACGCGAAACCCTCGCCGCTCGCCGGCTCGCGTACTTCGCGTGCGATCTCGCGCCATGCGGCACGATCGAAGGCCGGAAATCTGGCGTCACCGCGGAAGTCGCGTTCGATCTCGGTAAGATGCAGAACGGCGGCGAACGGCAGCGCTGAACGATAGAGAGCCTCGCCGCCGATAACGAATACGGGGTCGGGCATGACCGCGAACGCCAGCGCTTCTTCGAGCGAATGTGCCACCGAAGCGCCGGCTAGACAAAGTCCGGCCTGGCGGCTGACGACGATATTCTGCCGGTTCGGCAACGGTTTGCCGATCGACTCCCAGGTCTTGCGCCCCATGACCACGGTGTGACCTGAAGTAAGCGTCCGAAAACGATTCAGGTCTTCCGGCAGGTGCCACGGCAGGGTGTTGCTTGCGCCGATGACACCGTTTCTCGCCACCGCGGCGATCAGGGCCACTCGGCGCCCATGGATGGCCGAGCTTGGCGATGCGGCGGGGGCTGGTGTATCGTGCACGCGTGGCTCGCAGGCTGTGGCGCCCTCACGCGCCATCCAACTCGATTATAGCGGGCCGCCGCTGATACCCGCCCTCCGTGTATTACCCGCGTTCATTCCTAAAGTTCATCCTGCTCGGCTTCCTGCTGGTCAGTATGCCGCTGCTCTACGCGCTGGTCGAATTGATCGTCAGTCTCGATCGTCTCGGAACGCAGAGCCAGCAAGCGGTATTGCAGGCAGCGCAAGCCGGCCGCGCGAGCAGACAGCTCTACGAGCAGGCGACCACGCTCGAACGCCTCGTGCGTCAGCACCTGATTCTCGAAGATCCGCAACTGATCGACGACTACGCGCGCCTGCGGCTCGATTTTCGGCAGACCTCACAGCAACTGTCGCAATTGCCGCTCGACCGCGCGCAACTGGACCAGCTCGACAAGCTGACCGACAGCGAAAGCCGTCTGTTCGCACTGCTGAAGGCGCCGCAGCGGCCGCCCAATGCCACGGCGACGCTCGCCGAAGGTTACGCCAGCATTGCCGAGGGCGCGCAGTCGATGTTGACCGCGACCACGCGCCTCACCGAACGCGAGATCGAGCACATTCAGCAGACAGCGGCGGAAGGAAGCAAGACTTGGGGCTACCTTGCGCTCGCCGCGGGATTGATCGCGCTGGCGCTCGCCATCCTGTTTGCGGTGCTGATCGCGCGACCGATCCGCCAGCTCGATCAGGCAATCCGGCAAATGGGGACGGCAGACTTTACCCATGCGATCGAGGTCGATGGCCCGCAGGACATGCGCTACCTCGGCCAGCGTCTCGAATGGCTGCGCTCGCGGCTGCACGATCTCGAGGAGCAGCAGAACCGCTTTCTGCGGCACGTCTCACACGAACTCAAGACGCCGCTGACCGCGGTGCGCGAAGGCGCCGAGCTGCTGCGGGACCGGGTCGGCGGCGAGCTGTCGTCGGAGCAACAGGAAATTGTGCGCATCGTGCGCGAGAACACTTTGTCGTTGCAGAAACTGATCGAAGATCTCCTGACCTATCATCAAACGCGCAGCATGGAGCCGCAGACGCTCGGTCCGGTCGCCTTGGTCGACGTGCTCCGGCGGGTGATGCGCGAGCACAAGCTCGCCGCGTTCGCGCGCATGCTCACTTTCGACGCCACGCTCGCGCCTGCGATCGTTGTCGGCGACGGCGAGAAGATCCGGGCCATCGTCGACAATCTGCTTTCGAACGCCATCAAGTACGCGCCGCGCTCGTCGCCGATCACTGTGGACCTTTCGGTTGAGGGCGACTTTGCGGTTCTGGATGTTATCGACCAGGGTCCGGGCATCGATCCGGATGAGCGGCCGCGAATATTCGAGTCGTTTTACCAGGGCAAGATTGCGCCGGGAGGCAGGATCAAAGGATCGGGCTTGGGGCTGGCGATCGCGCGCGAGTACGCGCTCGTGCACGGCGGCAGAATCGAAGTGCTCGATCGTGCCGACGGTGGGCGAGGCGCGCGCTTTCGTCTGTGGTTGCCGCTGGCGGCCGGTTTCGGGCCCGCTCCCGCGCGGGCCCCGGCGAACACGGTTACCCTCGAAGGCGAGGCGTAGCAATGCCCGCTGGCGGCCCCTGTCTGGCCGGTGCCGCCGGTGTGCTGGCGATAGCGCTCGCCTGCGCCGCGACCGTGGCGCCGGCGGGTGCGGAGCTATTGCGTCCGATCGTGATTGCGCAGACGGGAGCGCCCGGCGTTTCGCCCTCTACGCCGGCGCCCGTCACGCCTGATGTGGTCGAGCCGCCGCCTTCGCCTGCGCCGGTCAATGAGGAGGAGCAACAGACGATCGCGCTTTTGTTCGACCTCCAGCGCTATTCCGTCGAATCAAACGAGGAACTGCGCCGCGAACTGCCAACTGCGATTCAGGCGCTCAATCGGGCCCGAACCGAGCCGAACCGGATTCGCGCCGCAATTCTGTTGACGCTGCCCGGCGCAGGGCCGCCGGACGATGCGCGGGCGATCGCACTCTTGGAGAGCGTCAGCGGAAAAACCCCGGGCGCGTCTCCCATGAAGCAACTCGCCGCGGTGCTCCTGGCGCAAATTGCGGAGCGGATGCGCGGAATGAGCGAGGAACGAAAGAAAAGTGCCGCTGCGCAGGAGAAATTGGATCAGCTACGCGCGGTTGAGCGCAGTCTGCTGCTCGAACGCAATCGCAATGCTGGCGGTGCCGGCGGCGGCGGTGGTGGCGGAGGTACCGGAAAATGAAAGTCAATATGCCCCATTCCGGCGAGGTGTTGCTGGTAGACGACGACCCCGACTTGCTGAAGCTGATCAGCTTGCGTCTTACCTCCGCGGGCTATCGGGTGCTCACCGCGGACAGCGGCGAGACCGCGCTCGCCGCCTTGGCAGTCGCGCGCCCGGCGGCGGTGATTACCGATCTCAAGATGCCGGGCATCGACGGGCTGGCGCTATTCGACGCCATTCATCGCCAACATCCCGCATTGCCGGTGATCATTCTGACCGCGCACGGCACGATTCCCGAGGCGGTGTCCGCGACGCAGCGCGGCGTATTCGGTTTTCTGACTAAGCCTTTCGACAGCCAGGAGTTGCTGCAAAAAGTCGCCGCTGCCGTGCGTCTGAGCGGCGGCGAGTCGGAGGCGGCAACGCAGACGACCGGCGAATGGCGCTCCGGCATCATCACCCGCAGTCCGCGAATGGAAGATCTGCTGCGGCAGGCTCGGTTGGTGGCGGAATCCGACGCCAGCGTGCTGATCTTCGGTGAATCGGGTACCGGCAAGGAGCTCCTTGCACGAGCGATTCACCGCGCCAGCCGCCGTTCCGGCAAGGCATTCGTCGCGGTCAACTGCGGTGCGATCCCCGAGCCCTTGCTCGAGTCCGAATTGTTCGGCCACGCGCGCGGCGCGTTCAGCGGCGCGGTGCAGGCGCACAAGGGTTTGTTTCAGGCAGCCGACGGTGGGACGATTTTCCTGGACGAAATCGGCGACATGCCGCTTGCCCTGCAGGTCAAGTTGCTGCGGGTGTTGCAGGAGGCAGAGGTCCGGCCGGTCGGCGCGACGCAATCGATCCCTATCGACGTGCGCGTGATTTCCGCCACCCATCGCGACCTGGATGCTCAGAAGGCAGCCGGCGAATTTCGCGAAGATCTGTATTACCGCCTCAACGTGGTGTCGATGAAATTGCCGCCGCTCGCCGAGCGCCGCGAGGATATACCGCTGCTAGCCACACATTTCCTGCGCAAGCTTGCCGAGCGCTACAAGAAGCCGGTGCCGACGCTGGCGCCCGATGCAATGGCGCTGCTGATCGGCGCGCCGTGGCCGGGCAACGTGCGGCAGCTGCTCAATCTGCTCGAGCAGGCAGTCGCGCTCGCCACCACGAGCGTGATTCCTGCGACGTTGGTGCAGGGAGCGCTGCGCGAGGATGCCGGTGTGCTGGCTCCGTTCGAGGAGGCCCGCAAGCAATTCGAGCGCGACTATCTTGTCCGGCTGCTGAAGATCACCGGCGGCAACGTGACCCAGGCCGCAACCTTGGCCAAGCGAAACCGTACCGAGTTCTACAAACTCCTGCAGCGCCATCGCCTCGAGCCCGCAATGTTCAAAGAGGCGAAGACCTGACGGTTCGCCTGGCCCGAGCGCGTGCCGATCCACGGCTGCTCCCCTGGCAGCCATCGTCGTTTATCCACAATGTTGCATTTGCGCACGACCTGTCGCCGCACAGCGACAAATAATTTATTCATAATTCAAGGAGTTAGTAATTCACGCATGAACATTGTCGTGCGGCCGCGACACTATCGCCGCATGACGCGAGCATTAACCTCTATTTATCGCGCTATATAGCGCAAGAAAACGCACTCTAAATTGCAAAGCATTGAATCGATTAGTTTCTAGAATAATGGCACAAGGTTTGCTTCTCGGTAATCGGGACAGCACTGATTCGCGCGACGGCGCGCGGCAGCCCGCCCCGGGAGAAGCAAATGGACAAGTACTCACCGGAATTTTCGGCCTATTGGCAGGGCGAGGCGTCGCCGCCTCCTGGCCGCGAAAATGCCGAAGCATCGTCGAAGCAGACCCTGTCAACCTCGCAGGAGCGTGCCCTCGAGGAACTGGCCGAGCGCGTAAATGCCGCGCGCAGCATCGTCTGAGCTCGCGAGGCCAATCCTTCTGTTTCCGCCCCTTTTTTCGCGTTGGACCGATCCGTCCTGACCGACCCAGCATCGACTCCCCCTTGCCCGCCATCCTCCTCCCGGCGGGTTTTTTTTGGCTCTGAAAATCGTTGATCGGCCGCTGACGGTCAGACGGCGACCGGGGCTTTGATCGCCGGATGGAATCGGTAGTCCACAAACTCGAAGTCGTCGAAGTGGTAATCGTAAAGCGACGCGGGACGGCGCTTTATCACCAGCTTCGGCAAAGCGCAAGGCTCGCGAGATAGCTGCGTGTCGACCTGTACGAGGTGATTCAGGTAAAGATGGCAATCGCCGCCGGTCCATACAAAATCTCCCACGCCAAGACCGGTCTGCTGAGCGACCAGATGCGTCAACAAGGCATACGACGCGATGTTGAACGGCACGCCCAGAAAGATGTCGGCGCTGCGCTGGTAGAGCTGACATGAAAGCCTGCCCTCGGCGACATAGAACTGGAAAAATGCGTGGCACGGGGGAAGCTTCATGCGGGAGAGCTCGCCGACGTTCCACGCCGAGACGATCAGGCGCCTGGAGTCCGGGTTCTTGACGATCTGCGCGAGGACTTCGGAGAGCTGGTCGATATGCCGTCCGTCCGGCGCGGGCCATGACCGCCACTGACTTCCGTAGATCGGCCCCAGGTCGCCATTCTCATCGGCCCATTCATCCCATATCGTCACGCCGTTTTCGCGCAAGTAGCGAACGTTGGTGTCCCCGGCGAGAAACCACAGAAGCTCATGGACAATCGAGCGGGTATGCACTTTCTTCGTCGTCAGCAGCGGGAACCCGGCGCCGAGGTCGAAGCGCATCTGATATCCGAACACGGACAAGGTGCCGGTCCCGGTGCGATCGTCTTTGCGCAATCCGTGATCGCGCACGTAGCGCATGAAGTCGAGATAGGGGCGCATGGCGGCGGGTGCGCGAAAGCGCCTTACCATTGTATCCGATGCGGCAGCCATGGCCGCGCGCCGACCTTCGTCGCGACGGGTCGCTCAACCGTTCGTCGGGAGTCGTCCGGGACCGCTTGACAAAGAACCGGCAAAGCGTAAAGTAAAAAAACTATGTAACTAGTTATATAGCTGTGATTAAGGCATACGGCAAGGCGATTCCAAAGGCATGGCGACGCATCGCCCGGATTTTTGTGGCGCTGGGTGACCCGCATCGGCAGCGAATCGTGTTGATGTTCGAGCCCGGAGAGCGCCTTAACATTGGCCAGATCGTTGCGGCGTCGACGCTGTCGCGGACGGCGGTGACGCACCACCTGAGGGTATTGCGCGAGGCCGGCGTGCTCAGGAGCGAAAAAACGGGCCGGGAAGTGTATTTCTGGCCTGATGCGGATACCGTTCGTGAAGCGCTGGACGCGGTCAGGGAATACGTAAGGCAGCATTAGGGAGCGTCAGGCGCGCAGCGAGTACGAGGGGGGCAACATCGACGCGGACATCGAGGGAGGCAGTAAGTCGGTCCGGATTGTGGTTCCATTCGCTGTTTGCCGGTTCCTTGCCGAATGCGCCGCGCGAGATTGCGACTCGCGACTCGCGGGCAGCGGACAGCAAGGTGCGCACCGCATACTTTTGACCACCGGAGCCATCGATGGCCGAGCATAGTCAGTTTCAGCTTTTGCGGGAGCGCCGTTTCGCGCCGTTTTTCTGGACCCAGTTTCTCGGTGCCGGAAACGATAACGTCTACAAGAACGCACTGGTCATTTTCGTGGCGTTCCAGGCCGTGAGCTTAAGCGCGCTTTCATCCAACGATCTGGTCAACATCGCCGCCGCCGTCTTTATCGCCCCTTTCATGCTTTTCTCGGCGACCGCCGGCCAGCTCGCGGACAAGTACGAGAAATCGCGGCTGATCCGGTTCATCAAGCTGTTCGAGATTGCGATCATGGTCGTCGGCGCGATCGGGTTCTACCGCCGCGATCTGGTGCTGCTCTTTCTGGCGCTGGGACTGATGGGCGTGCACTCGACGATATTCGGTCCGGTGAAGTATGCGATCCTGCCGCAGACGCTTCGCAGCGACGAGCTGGTCGGCGGCAACGGGCTGATCGAGATGGGCACTTTCGTCGCGATCCTCCTGGGCGAAATCGTCGGTGGCCTGGTGATCGCAATCAAGCCCGACGGGCCGTTGTACGCAGGCGGGACCGCGATCGCCATCGCCATTGCAGGCTACGTCGTCTGCCGCGGCATCCCCAAGGCCGCGTCGGTCGCGCCCGACCTTCGCATCAACTGGAATCCGCTTACCGAGACCTGGCGCAACCTGCGCTTCGCGCACGGCAACCGTGTCGTCTGGCTTTCGATGCTGGGCATTTCCTGGTTCTGGTTTTACGGCGCAACGTATTTGACGCAGTTTGCCAATTTCACGCGCGACGTTCTCGGCGGCGACGAACACGTCGCGACCATGATGCTCGCGATCTTCTCGGTCGGCATCGGCGTCGGCTCGCTGTTATGCGAGCGGCTCTCGGGGCACAAGGTCGAGGTCGGACTGGTTCCGTTCGGCTCGATCGGGCTTTCGGTATTCGCGGTCGATCTCTATTTCGCGAGCCGCGGTCTGGCGCCTAACAGTCTCACCGGCGTCGACGGGTTTCTGCGTGTCGGGGCGCACTGGCACATCGTCGCCGACGTGGTCCTGCTCGGCATGTTCGGAGGCTTCTACATCGTACCGCTCTATGCGCTGATTCAGGAGCGCTCCGACGCGGCGTTTCGGTCACGGATCATTGCCGCCAACAATATTCTGAACGCGCTGTTCATGGTGGCGTCGGCTGGGATCGCGCTCGGTCTCCTCAAGGCAGGGTGCACGATCCCGCAACTGTTTCTGGCAACGGGCCTGATGAACGCGGTCGTCGCGCTCTACATCTTTTCGCTGGTGCCGGAATTCCTGATGCGGTTTCTCGCGTGGCTGCTGGTGCATTCGATCTATCGCGTTCACAAAGAGGGGCTGGACCGCATTCCTGAGACCGGCGGCTGCGTCATCGTCTGCAACCACGTCAGCTTTGTCGACGCGATCGTCATTGCGGCGTGCGTGCGACGGCCGATTCGTTTTGTCATGGATCATCGGATCTTTCACATTCCGCTGCTCAATTTCATCTTCCGCACCATGCGCGCGATTCCGATCGCTCCGGCGAAGGAGGATCCGGCCATGAAAGAGCGCGCCTTCGAAGAGGCCGCCAAGGCGCTCGAGGCGGGCGAGATCGTCGGCATCTTTCCCGAAGGACGGCTGACCGAGACGGGCGACCTCAACATATTCCGGCCCGGCCTTCAGCGCATTCTCGAACATGCGCCGGCGCCGGTGGTGCCGATGGCCTTGCGCGGCCTGTGGGGGAGTTTTTTCAGTCGTTCGCATCAGGGCAAAGCAATGCGGCGGTGGCGGGGAATGTTTTCGCGCATCGCGCTGGTGGCAGGGACGCCATTCTCGCCGGAGCTCGCGACGCCGGAAGCTCTGCAAAAGAGCGTACTTGGGCTGCGTGGGGATTGGCGATAGACCAGGAGTTCGAATGACTTGGTAGCTAGGCCATCGGTCGGAGGGTTATAAGGTCGTTCGCGGCTCAGACTGCCGAGCACAGCGGGGAGTACCACCATGTGGGCGTTGGGATTGATTGTCGGAGCGGTAACAGGCGCGGCCGTGGCGCAAGGCGCGGGCGCGTTTGTCGGAGCCATAATCGGTCTGGTCGCAGGCATCCTCGTGGGGTCGCAGCGCAAGGGCGTCAGGAATCGCATCGATGCTCTCGAGTCGCAGTTGCTGAATCTGGAGGCGCGGATCAGCGCGCTCGACGAACGCTCGGCAGCGGCGGGCGGCTTTTCAAATGCACTGCGCGACACATCGGCGACAGCGGCCCCCGCGTCCGTGCCGGCCGAAGCGGTCCCGGAAGCTCCGTCGCCTGCGCCAGCCAACCTTGTTCCAGGGTCCATGCCTGCGGCTGCGGATGTATCTGCGCGATCGACCGAGTTGGGCATGAACGCGGCCGAGGTAATGGCCGCCCAAGCGCCGTCCGCAGCCGCGCGGCCGGTGCGCCAAGGCGGCCGGCCCGCTGTTGCCGTGCCTTCCAATGTGCCGACTGCTCCGCCATCTCCGCCGTCACCTCGGCCGGTGTGGCTGGCATGGATCATGGGCGGCAACACGCTTGCGCGGATCGGCGTTCTTTTGTTGTTCATCGGCGTCGGCTTCCTGCTCAAGTACGCATCGGAACACGTGCACGTCCCGATCGAGATGCGCTTGAGCGCGGTTGCCGCCGGAGCGATCGCTCTGCTCGTCGTCGGCTGGCGCTTGCGCGTGCGCCGCGGCGCGTATGCCATGATCCTGCAGGGCGGCGCCGTGGGACTGCTTTACCTGACGGTCTTTGCCGCGCTCAAGCTGTACGCGGTCCTGCCGCCGTGGGCGACGATCGTTCTGCTGTTGCTGATCGCCGCGCTGTCGAGCTCGCTTGCGGTTTTGCAGGATGCGATTGCGCTTGCAGTGATCGGCATCGTCGGCGGCTTCCTGGCGCCGATCCTCACGTCCACCCATGCCGGCGACCACGTCCTGCTGTTCTCGTATTACGCACTGCTAAACGCCGCCGTATTCGGAATTGCTTGGTTCAAGGCTTGGCGCAGCCTCAATCTGCTTGGCTTCGTCTTCACGTTCATCGTCGGCACGCTCTGGGGCGTGACCAAGTACCACCCGGACGATTTCTCGACCACCGAACCTTTCCTGATCCTGTTCTTCCTGTTCTACGTCGGTATCGCCGTCCTCTATGCGCTGCGCCGGACCGTCGAGGTGCGCAATCCCGTCGATGCCACCCTGGTTTTCGGCACGCCCTTGGTCGCCGCCGCACTGCAGAGCGCGATGGTGCGCGACATGCCTTTCGGTATGGCCTTGAGCGCCCTTGCAATCTCCGCAATCTACCTGCTGCTCGCACGCGTGCTGTACTCGCGGCTGGGCGAAGGCATGCGTCTGCCCGCCGAATCCTTCCTGGGCCTGGGCGTGATATTTGCGACGCTGGCGATCCCGCTGGCTCTCGATGCGCGGTGGACATCGGCCTCGTGGGCGCTCGAAGGCGCAGCAATGCTCTGGGCCGGACTCCGCCAGCGCCGTTGGCAGCTCCGCGCCTTCGGCCTTGTGTTGCAGCTCGGCGCAGGTGTCGCGTTCGGACGCGGCATCATGCTCTGGTCAGCGACCGGGACGATCGCGACCGTTCCTCTGCTCAACAGCAATTTCGTCGGGGCGACGCTGCTCGGCCTCGCGGGACTGTACAGCGCATGGCTGTTGTCGCGCGAGCGCACGGTGTTGCGTCAGCCGGAGCAAATTGCATCGCCACTGCTCTTCGCGTGGGGATGCGCATGGTGGCTCGCGGCTGGATCGCGGGAAATTGTCCGATGGGTACCCGTGGAGATGCAGCCTGCGGCCATCGTTGCTTTCCTGGCGCTGTCCGCGGCGGTTTCCGCCATTGCCGAGCGTCGTCTGAGCTGGCCCATGGCGCGCATTCCCGCGCTCGCGCTCTTACCGCTGCTGCTTGCAATCGCGATCGGGGCTGTGGCACCGCCGCGCAGCCAGATGACGCATCTTTTCGCGGACGGAGGATATCTGGCGTGGCCGCTTGCGATTGTCGTGTTGGTCGCACTGCTGCGGAGATTCGATCTCGCGGCACCCTTCGCGGGCGCGTGGATCGCACCGATGGGTCTGTGGCACGCCGGAAGCGTGTGGCTGTTGGTGCTGATCGGCGCGCACGAGCTTGCATGGGCGGGGCGCACCGTCGGCGACGGCAACGGCATCTGGACGCTTGCGCCTTGGGGTCTACTGCCCGCGCTGGGCTTGCTCGCCGTCAGCCGCTGGAACGAAGGCGCGGCGTGGCCATTTGCAGCGCATCGCCGCGCGTATCTGCTGACCGCCGCCACGCCGGCCGCCGTCGCGCTCGCGATCTGGACCTTGAAGGCCAACTTCAGCGGTGACGGCGACCCGCTGCCACTCCCCTATTTGCCGCTACTCAACCCGCTCGATCTCACTCAGGCCCTGGCGTTCGTCGCCGTGGCGATGTGGCTGGCTGAGCTCAGGCGTTTCGACGATGGGTTGTTCGCGAAAGTGCAAACAGGCGTCGTCGTCACCTGCACCGCCTTGTTGTTCGTCTGGGTCAACGCGCTGGTGCTGCGAACGATTCATTTCTGGTTCGGCGTTCCGTATGACGTTTATTCCCTGTGGCACTCGATGCTCGTTCAGGCAACGTTCTCGCTGCTGTGGTCGGTCCTTGCCCTGGCGACGATGCTCCTAGCCCATCGCCAGCGTTGGCGCGTTGCGTGGGTTGCCGGTGCGGCGTTGCTGGGCGCGGTCGTGGTCAAGCTGTTTTTGGTCGACTTGGGACAGGCCGGCGGCGTCGAACGCATCGTGTCCTTCATCGGCGTCGGACTGCTCCTGCTGCTGATCGGCTATCTTGCGCCGGTGCCGCCGCGAATCTCGGAGGAAGCGAAATGAATCTATTCGCAATTATGCGTACGCTGGTCGCCGCCGCTGCAGCGGCGTCAGTTGCCACCGCCGCTGGTGCCGCGGAAAAGCCCAAGGACTTCGCGTTCGGCATACCGCTGACGGTTGAAGCGGACAGCGCTTTCTACCGCGCAGCATTGCCGGCAGCCTTCTACGCCGGCGCGGGCCGCGCCGATCAAGGCGATCTTCGTGTGTTCAACGGAGACGAAGCCGTGGTCCCCTACGCCCGTCTGGATTCACCAGTCGCCACGCGCGAGAAAAAACCGACAACGGTGTTGGCGCTCTTTCCGCTGCGGGTCGATGAGCAGGGCGGGGACTTGAGCGGCCTCTCACTGACAATCAATCGGAGCGCGGGCAATACCTCGGTGAACCTGACCACCAAGGAAGGACAGCCCGTGCCGGC
>JADGRP010000315.1 GCA_017880805.1 Burkholderiales bacterium | reverse complement strand
CGGAAAAGACACGTCTGATCGAGTTCGGCCGCTCTGCGGCGCAGAACCGAGCGCGGCATGGACTTGGCAAACCGGAGACGTTCAACTTCCTTGGTTTCGTCCATATCTGCGGACGCTCGCGCAAAGGTGGGTTCCAGCTTCAACGGAGCACACGCAGGGATCGGCTGCGAGCTAAGCTACGAGAAATCAAGGAAGCGTTGTGGCAGCGCATGCATGATTCCATCCCGGAGCAGGGGAAATGGTTAGCGCAAGTGGTACGCGGATACTTCAACTACCATGCTGTGCCGACGAACGCCCGCAGAGTGAATGCTTTCCGGTATCACGTGACGAACCTGTGGTGGCGTGTGCTTAGGCGCCGCAGTCAAAGGGATCGCACTACGTGGGAACGTATGACTCGGCTCGTGGCGGATTACCTGCCCGCTGCGCGTATTCTTCATCCATGGCCAGATGACCGCTTTGCCGTCAATCACCAGAGGTGGGAGCCGAGTGCGCGAATCGTGCCTGCTCGGATCTGTGCGGGGAATGTCGGGTAACCGGCATCCCTACCGCGATAGCGCGTGATCGGCACGATTCGTCGGGAATTTCTCGACTGGATAATTCCGGTTTCAGAAAAGCATTTACGTGCGATGCTGCGGGAATGGGTGACGCACTACAACGCGGGGAGGCCGCACAAGATGTTGGGTCCAGGCGTACCTAGTCCGCCGGAGATCGCATCGGTGGTTCCGAAACCAGAGTCCCGACATCGTTTGCCGGCGGGCACGGTCGTGCACGCGAAGTCAGTATTGGGCGGCCTGCATCATGAATATTCGCTTGCGGCGGTGCCGGCGAGTGCGTAGTTGATGGTTTGAAAACCTGGTGGAAGACGTGCAACGTTAATATTTGCGGATCATAGCTGCTGTTTTCCGAAGAGCTCGACGCGAGCGCGGTTCGTCGTCCCGAAGGCTTCGCGGGCCAAGTCCGCTCCGGGGGTGCGCGCCCGAGGTGCTCGCGACCGCCGCTGCGCCGCGCGTTCAGTCGAGCGTGATGTTGGCCTCGCGTGCGACCTTGGCCCAGCGCGCGAGCTCCGTGTGGACGAGGCGGGTGAACTCCGCGCTCGAGACCGGTTTCGGCTCCGCGCCGGCGTCCTCCAGGCGCCGCGATGCGTCGGGCTCGGCGAGGATCGAGGCAACCTCGGCATTGAGTCGCTCGACGATGCCAGCGGGCACACCGCCTGGCGCGGCAAGCCCCCACCAGTTCTCGAGGTAATAGCCGGGCACGCCCGCCTCCGCGATCGTCGGCGCCTGCGGCAGATGGCGGCTGCGCGCGGGGCTGCTCACGCCGAGCGCCTTGAGCTTGCCCCCTCGCAGCTGCGGGAGCGTGAGCGGCAGCGTGCCGAACATGACGTTCACCTGCCCGGTCATCACGTCGACGAGCGCCGGCGCCCCGCCTTTGTACGGCACGTGCGACATCTGTATGCCCGCGATGCGCGCGAAGGACTCGGCGGCGAAATGGTTGACGCCGCCCGAGCCCGCCGACGCGTAGGTGAGCTTGCCCGGCCGCGCGCGCGCCGCCTCGATCAGCGCCTTCACCGAGTCGAACGGCTGGCTCGGACTCGCGACCAGCACAAGCGGTCCCACGCCAAGAAGCGCGACCGGCGCGAACGCCCGCAGCGAATCGTAGGGGACCTTGCGCACCGCGGGCGTCATGGTGTAGGTCGTCGTCATCAGGAGCAACGTGTGCCCGTCGGGATTCGCGCGCGCGGCGAGCTCGTTGCCGATGACGCCGCTCGCCCCAGGGCGATTGTCGACCACGACGGACTGTCCGAGCCGCTCGTTGAGCCGGCTCGCGATGAAACGCGCGAGCGTGTCGTTGCTGCTGCCGGGCGGAAACCCGACGATGATGCGCATGGTACGCTGGGGAAAGGCGCCCGCTGTCCCCTGTGCGAACGCGGGCACGACGTATCCGGCGCAGGCGAGCGCGAGCGCCGTGCGGCGAAGGCGGCTCATGGGTTTACCACGTGCTCGGGCCGGCCGTCGATCCAGGCGATGATGTTATCGACCGGCATCTTGCGGGAACGCAGATTCGATTCGTGGGTGGTCCCGCCCATGTGCGGTGTGATCACGACGTTGTCGAGCGCGGCATACGGGTTTTTCTCGAGCGGCAACGGCTCAACCGTGTGCACGTCGAGCCCCGCGCCGGCGATCCGGCCGCTCTTCAACGCCGCGACCAAGTCGTCCTGATTGACGACGCCGGCGCGCGCCGTGTTGATCAGAATCGCGCTCGGCTTCATGAGCTCGAACTCGCGCCGGCCGACGCTGCCCTGCGACTCGCGCGTGTTGCGCAGGTGCAACGACACCGCATCCGAGCGGCGGAAGATCTCGTCGCGCTCGACTAGCTCCACGCCGAGGCGCGCGGCGCGCTCGGGGTCGCGCGTCGGGCTCCAGGCAATGACGTTCATGCCGATGCCGCGGCCAAGGCGCGCCGTCTCGCCCCCGATCGCGCCCAGGCCGAGGAGCCCGAGCGTCTTGCCGCGAATCTCGTGCGCGGTCGGCGGATGCTTCCACACGCCCTGGCGCAGCCAGCGATCCCCCGCGGGCAGGTTGCGCCACGTCGCGAAGAGCAACCCGATGCACAGCTCCGCGACCGCGACGTGATTGATCGCAGGGGTGTTAGTCACGACGATGCCGCGGCGGCGCGCTTCGTCGAGATCGACGTTGTCGGTGCCGGTGCCGAGAATCGAGATCATGCCGAGGCGCGGCGCATGCTCGAACGCCTCCCGGTCGAACTTCGAGTAGGCGCGCACGTTGATGACGGCTTGCGCATCGGCGATGCGCGCGAAGAACTCCGCGCGATCGGCATAGCGCGTGCTGTGACAGCGGACCTCGCCGTAGTCGAGCAGCCGCGCGAGCTCGCGGTGCTGCAGGCCGCCGTACGCCACCGGGAAATCGTCCGGCACGACGATGGTGACTGGTTTCGCCTGCGGGCTTGCCATGTTCCGATCTCCCTTGATTAGCGGCAAAAGCACACGGATCGCCTTAGTCTAGCATGGCGTCGCGCGCGGACCGCGTCTCGATTGAAGCGCTGCGATTCCGTGCGTTGACAAACGTTCGCACCGGGTCCTACACTCGTACACCACATGGTCGCGCCGAAGGCGCGATTGCTTCTCAATCGAAAACAAGTGAAAACCGAACGATGAACGCAGGCCCTGCGAGTCGTCCCCTGCTTTCGGCGCGCGCGCGCAGCATCAAGCAGTCGCCGAGCAACTATGTCAATCAGCTCGCCACGGAGATGAAGGCACAGGGTCGCGACATCATCTCGTTCGCGATCGGCGAGCCGGATTTCCCCACGCCGGAGCACGTGAAGCAGGCGGCGATCGAAGCCATGCGGCGCGATCTGACGCACTACACCACGGTCGACGGCCTCGCCGACCTGAAACGCGCGGTGTGCGACAAGTTCCGCCGCGAGAACCGCATCGAATACGACCGCCCTCAGGTCTCGATAGGCACGGGCGCGAAGCAGGTGATCTACAACGCGCTGCAGGCGACTCTCGATCCCGGTGACGAAATCGTCGTGCCCGCCCCGTTCTATTCACCGTACGAAGACATGACGCTGCTCGCGGGGGCGCAGTGCATCGGGCTGCCCTGCCTCGAAGAGCACGGATTCAAGCTACAGCCCGAGCAGCTCGATCGCGCCATCGGCGCGCGCACGCGCTGGCTCGTGCTCAACTCGCCGAACAACCCGAGCGGCGCGACCTACACGCGCGAGGAGTTGCGGGCGCTAGGCGAGGTCTTGCTGCGCCGTCCCCACGTCTGGGTATTGACCGACGACATCTACGAGCACCTGCGTTACGACGACACGACCTACGCCACCATCGCCGAGGCCGAGCCGCGACTCTACGAGCGCACGCTCACCGTCAACGGCGTCTCCAAGGCCTACGCGATGACAGGGTGGCGGATTGGCTACGGCGCCGGTCCGAAGGTGCTGATAGACGCGATGCGCAAGCTCCAGTCGCAGAGCACCAGCAACCCGAACTCGATCGCACAGATGGCCGCGATCGCCGCCCTCGACGGGCCACAGCAGGTCGTTGCCGAGCGCACCGCGATCTTCAAAGCGCGCCGCGACCGCGTGCTCGAGCTGCTTCGCCGCATTCCGGGGATCTCCTGCCGCACGCCCGAAGGGGCGTTCTACGTCTACCCGAATTGCGCCGGGTGGATCGGCAAGCGCACGCCGCAGGGAAAACGTCTGGCCAACGACAGCGACGTCGCGATCTATCTGCTCGAGCACGCCGAGGTCGCTGTGGTGCAGGGTGAAGCTTACGGAGTCTCGCCGAACTTTCGCATTTCCTACGCGACCTCGATGGCGCTCATCGAGGAAGGCATCGCGCGCATTGCGCGCGCAGCCGAGCGGCTCGCCTAACGACCATCGTGCGATATTCCGCTCATACCGGCAGAAGTGGTTCCGTCTGATCCT
>JADGRP010000314.1 GCA_017880805.1 Burkholderiales bacterium | reverse complement strand
GCGTCGAGCTCTTCGTTGGAGCCCCAGCTCGACACGAGCGCGACGGCACGCTTGGCGTCGTCGATCAGCCGGCGGGCGGCCTCGACGGCAGACTGCAGATCGACGGGCTTGCCTTTCTGCATCGCCTGCGTCGCGCGCGGGCGCTCGAAGATCTGCGCGAGGTCGCGGCCCTTGTTGCAGATCCAGGGCCCGTTGACCTGCGGGTTTTCGAGCGGGGTCACGCGCTCGATCCTGACGTTCTGGCGCGGGTCGAGCGCGTTGAGCTTCCATTCGGGCTTGCGATGCCAGATCTGCACGGTGCAACCGCGCGCGCAGCCCGGGCAGACGGAAGGGGTCGGCTTGAGGTACCAGACCCGGGCCTTGTACATGAACGGTCGCGAGAGCAGCGCGCCCACCGGACAGAGGTCGATGATGTTGTCCGAGTACGGGTCGGCGTCGAGCGGCCGGTCCTCCGCGGCGCGAACCAGCGATGCATCGCCGCGTTGGGTGATCCCGAGCGCGTTGGATTTCGATATTTCGCGCGTAAAGCGCACGCAGCGCGAGCACAGGATGCAGCGCTCGTTGTCGAGCACGATGCGCTCGGAAAGCGGATGGAACTTGGTCGAACGGAGCTTAACGTCGTGGGATACCGACGGCGAGCCGTTGTATTTGTAGTGATAGTCCTGCAGCTTGCACTCGCCGGCCTTGTCGCAGATGCCGCAATCGACCGGGTGGTTGAGCGTCATGAGCTGCATGATCGACTTGCGGTACGCCTTCACCGGCTCGGAGTCGGTGAGCACGCGCAATCCCTCGCTGACCGGCATGTTGCAGGCGATCTCGACCCAGCTGCGACCCTCGACCTGGACGCAGCAGATGCGGCAGTTACCCGCCACCGACAGCTCGGGGTGCCAGCAGAAATACGGGATATAGAACCCGTGAGCGAGCGCCGCCTGCAGGACGCTCTGGTTGAGCTCGGCCTGAACGGATTGACCGTTTATGTAGATTTCAGGCATTCCAGAGTTCCATTGAATCGCGAGCGCTTGTGTTCGATGAAATACTCGAACTCGTCGCGGAACTTGTTCAGGATGCCGCTCGTGGCATAGCCGGCGGCATCGCCCATGCCACAGATCGTCGTGCCGTCGTTCCAGGCAGAGATCTGGTACAGGCGCTCGATATCCTCGGGTCGACCTTCGCCGGCGACGATGCGATCGATGATGCGGTGGAGCCAGCCCATCCCCTCGCGGCAGGGCGTGCACTGACCGCAGGATTCGTGATGGTAGAAGCGCAGCAGGACCTGCAGCAGGCGAACCATGCAGGTGCCGTCGGCGATGACGATCATGCCACCCGAGCCCATCGAAGACCCCGCGCTTGCGAGCGACTGATTGTCCAGCGTGAGCGGCTCGATCTCCTTCGCGGTCAGCACCTTGGTCGAGATGCCGCCCGGAATGATCCCCTTGAGCGGCCGCCCGCCGAGGACGCCGCCGCAATCCTCGTAGATGAACCTGGCGAAAGGATAGCCGATCTCGATCTCGTAGACGCCCGGGTTCTCGATGTGGCCGGAAATCGAAATCAGTCGCGTCCCGGGATCCTTGGCGGTGCCCACTTTCGTGAACGCTTCGCCACCATGCGCGATGATCCAGGCGATGTTGGCAAGCGTCTCGACGTTGTTGATGACGGTAGGCTTCTGATACAGGCCGCGTACGGTCAGGCGCGGCGGTCGATTGCGGGGGTAACCCCGTTTGCCCTCGATCGAGGTGATCAGCGCCGACGCCTCGCCACAGACGTAGGATCCCGCGCCGCGATAGATCACCAGGTCGCACGCGAAGTCGGTGCCGAGAATGCCTGCGCCGAAATAGCCGGCTTCGTACGCCTCTTCCAGCGCGCCGGCGAGACGGCGATAGGGCTGATCGAACTCGCCTCTTATATAGACGAAGGCATTGCGCACCTGCAGCGCGTACGACGCGATCAGCATCGACTCGAGCAGCAGGTGCGGTGCGTATTCGAGAATCCAGCGGTCCTTGAACGTGCCCGGCTCACCCTCGTCGGCGTTGGCGCAAAGGTAGTGCGGCTGGCCGTCGTTCGGATGCACGACCGCCCATTTCCGGCCCATGGGAAAGGCGGCGCCGCCGCGTCCCTGAATGCCGGAAGCAGTGACCTCCGCGACCACCTCCTGCGGCGTCATCTGCCGCAGCGCCTTCTCCAGCGAGCCGTAACCGCCGCGCGCGCGGTACTCGGCGAGCGTGTGCGAGGTGGCGCTGATCGGGAAGGTCATCAGGAGCTTGGTGTTCGCCATGTCAGGGCAGCGTCCCGAGCAGAGCGTCGATCTTTTCCGGAGTCACGCTCTCGTGGTAGGTGTCGTCGATCATCAGCACCGGCGCGGTCCCGCAGGCGGCCAGGCACTCGACGGTGGACAGCGTGTAGCGGCCGTCGGCGGTGGTCTCGCCCGGCGCGATGCCGAGCTTTTTCGTCAGGTGGTCGAGAATTCGCTCCGCGCCCAGCAGCGAGCACGACACGTTGCGGCAGGCCTGGATATGGCAACGACCGATGGGCTTGCGCCGAAACTGCCCGTAGAAGCTTAAGACTTCCTCGATCTGGATACGCGGGACGCCGAGATACTCGACCAGCGCGTCGATGTCGCGGTCCGCGACGTAGCCGCGGTCTTCCTGAATGCGGCGCAGGCACGGCAGAACGAACGAAGATTCAAAGCCGGCCGGATAGCGCGCGCGCAGCTTCTCGAATTCGGGAATCAGATGCTTCATCGATCGCTCATCGAGCACTCATCTGTCACACTCGCCGCCGATCATGTTGACCGACCCGAAGGTCGGAATGATGTCCGCGAGTTGGTAACCCTCGAGCAGGCGCTGCACGCCGCCCATGTGGACGAAGCTCGGCGAGCGCACGTGGAACTTGTACGGCATTCCCCCGCCCGTGCTCACCAGGTAGAAGCCGAGCTCGCCGTTGGGTGCTTCGTGTGCCGCATAGACCTCGCCGGCAGGCACGTCCGGCCCTTCCATGATCAGCTTGAAGTGGTTGATCAGCGACTCGATTTCCGTGTAGACGAGCCGCTTCTCCGGGAGCGTGCAGCGGCGATCGTCGACGTTGATCGGACCTTCCGGAAGCAAATCCATGAGCTGCCGGATCATGTACACCGACTCGTCCATCTCCCGCATGCGCACGTAGTAGCGATCGTAGTTGTCGCCCTTGATGCCGACCGGCACGTCGAAATCCAGCTCGGCATACGCGAGGTAGGGCGTGTCCTTGCGCAGGTCAAGTGGCGCGCCGGTCGAGCGAAGGATCGGCCCGGTAAAGCCCCAGTTGATCGCGTCGGCGGTCGAGATAACGCCGACGTCGCGGGTGCGGTCGATGAAGATTCGGTTGCGGTCCATGAGGCCGTGAATGCGTCCCACGAACACCTCGTACTGGTCGAGGATCTCTCCGAGCCGCTTGAGCCAGCCGGCGGGCAGGTCGCGAGCCAGCCCGCCGATGCGGCCGTAGGTGTAAGTGACGCGCGCGCCGGTCAGGTCCGCGAGGTGCTCGTAGATGTAATCGCGGATCATCACCAGATAGAGGAAGGCCGTCATCGCGCCGAGCTCCATCAGCGATGCCGCCACGCAGGTGAGGTGGTCCGCGATACGCGAATACTCGGAGAGCAGCGTGCGCAGGTAGCGGCAGCGCGGCGTGATCTCGACGCCCATCAGCGTCTCGACCGCCTCGCAATACGCGAAATCGTTGATCAGGCCGGAGCAGTAGTTCAGCCGGTCGACGTAGGGGATCAGGTTATGCCAGGTATGGTCTTCGCACTCTTTCTCGAAGCCGCGGTGCAGATACCCGCAGTGCACGTCTACGCGCTGCACCTTCTCGCCGTCCAGCGCGGCGATCACCTGGATCGTGCCGTGGGTGGCTGGATGCGAGGGGCCGATGTTGACGATGACCGCGTCATCGCGCTCGCCGCGCTCGAAGGCGGGGCGGACGGGGTTGGGCAGCGTGGTTTTCACTCGGGCATCCAAACTTGGCCTCGTCATGTCCGGTAGGGCACGAGTGGCTGCTCTTGCAGTTTCGGGTAGTCCTTGCGCAGCGGATGGCCGACGAAACCTTCGTAGAGCAGGATCGGACGCAGGTCGGGGTTGCCGCGAAAGACGATGCCGTACATGTCGTGGCATTCGCGCTCCATGAAGTTCGCCGAGCCGTACAACGAGACCAGCGAGTCCACCAAGGGCTCCGCCTCGGGAACGCGGGTCTTCAGCCGGACGCGGATCATGTGCGTGGTGGAGTAGAAGTGATAGACGACGTCGAAGCGCGGCGTCCGCTCCGGCCAGTCGACAGCTGTGACGTCCAGGAAAAGATTGAACCCGAACTCCGACTTGAGACGGCGCACGGTGCCGAGCAGATCCGCGGAGGGAACCACGACGACGAGCATGCCGTGGGACAAGCTCTGTTCACCGCCCGCGGGGACGAGTTGCCGCTGCATGAGCTCGAGAATCGCGGCGGCCATGGTCAGAAGTTCTTGGTGATGATCGGATGCCGCGATCGCGCGATCCTGTCCTGCAACATCATGATGGCGTCGATGACGGTCTCCGGCCGGGGCGGACACCCGGGAACGTAGATGTCCACCGGGATGATCTTGTCGATGCCCGCCACGGCGGCATAGTTCTGATAGAACCCGCCGCTGGTGGCGCACGCGCCGAAAGCCATCACCCATTTGGGCTCGCACATCTGTTCGTAGACCCTGAGAAGGACCGGCGCCTGCTTGTGCGTGAGCGTGCCGACGACCATCAGCAAGTCCGACTGCCGTGGCGAAAAGCGCGGCAGCGCGGCGCCGAAGCGGTCGGTATCGTAGGGCGTGGAGCTTACCGCCATGAACTCCATCGCGCAGCAGGCAGTGACGAAGGGATACGGAAACAGCGAGAATTTGCGCGCCCAGCCGACGAACTCGTCCTTCTTGGTCGAGAAGTATTCGAACGCGGGCGTCGGCGCATGCGCTAGCCGGATCGGGATCGTGGCTTTGGCCATCGCTATTCCGTTACCGCTTCCAGCAGCCTTGACTGGTAGACGTACTGGAGGATCAGGACCAGCAGGAAGGCGAAGACGAAGAAAGTGAACAGCATGAAGCCGGTGAGCGGCTGCGCGCCGAGCGCCCAGATGAAGAGGAACACGGTCTCCAGATCGAAGAGCATGAATGCGATGGCGACGCCATAGTACTTAATCGGCACCGCTTTCGTGTTCCGCGTGTCGACGGGCGTCGCGCCGCACTCGAACGGCTCCATCTTCAGCGCCGAGGCGACCGGCTTGGGGCCGAGGTATCGGTTCATCACCAGCGTGACCCATACGAATCCGAGTATGGCCAGCAGGTACATGAGGAAGGCGACGTACGGATTCATTCCTTGATCCTTGTTGGCAGCTACAGTAAGCGTCCGACCGCCGCGCCCGTTTGACCTAAGTCAACCGAACACGCGGATTCCGGGCACCCTTTCGCTTTCAATGTGGCGAGCGGCCGCCCGGCGCATTTACATGACATAGATCAATCCGCGGAGCGTGGTCTCGAGAGTAAGTTACGCCGACGGGTATGTTCCGGCGGGGGCTGCCGGCATACCGGGGAGAAAAGGATGAAGTGGTCACAAGTCTGCGATCTCCCGATCGGCTAGATTGTGCTCAACGTCGTTTTCATGTACCACGTTACCAATGACGTCGGGCTGTTCGATGTGCTGGAGAAGAATATCACGGGCATCACAACCGACCGCCGCCGGCAACTGTTGATGGTGTCATTTTGCTTCGGCGCATTCTTCGAAGGCGCGGTCGGTTTCGGCACACCCGTTGCAGTGAGCGCAGCGATCATGATGGGCCTCGGATTCAAGCCGCTCGCCGCGCTGATCAGATTGCTGGTAATGGCGCAGGCCTACATCGCGCCATTCGCGTCGCTGGCGGTTCACTGACGGCAACGCTCGCCGCGATAAGCGAACACACTCGATGCTGCCGTTACGCTACCGGGCGTTCGAGCAAGCGTTGCAGGCGCCCTATGACGCGCTGTATCGCTTGGTGTCGGCGTACATACCTGACGATCGGCTGATCACCGATCCGCTGCGCCTGTTAACTTGGGGCACCGACGCCAGCTTTTATCGACTTGTGCCCCGCATCGCCGTCGTGGTCGAGAGCGAGGATGAAGTAGTGCGCCTGCTCCGCGACTGCGCGCGCCTCGACACGTCCGTCACGTTCCGCGCCGCCGGTACCAGCCTTTCGGGCCAGGCGATCAGCGACTCCGTGCTGGTATTGCTCGGGGACAACTGGCGTGGCTGCGAAATCGGTCCGGCAGCGGAGACCGTCACCCTGCAACCGGGCGTGATCGGTGCGGCCGCGAATCGCCGGCTCGCCCGCTTCAGCCGCAAGATCGGCCCCGATCCGGCTTCGATCGATGCCGCGATGATCGGCGGCATCGCCGCCAACAACGCGAGCGGCATGTGCTGCGGAACGGCGCAGAACAGCTATCACACGCTAGCCGGATTGCGCGTCGTGCTGGCCAGTGGCACTGTGCTGGACACGCGCGATGTGGCGAGCCGCGCCGAGTTCCTTGAATTCGAACCAGAGCTTTTTCGTGCGCTCGACGTGATGGCGCGTGCGACGCGCGGCAACGAAACACTCGCAGCGCGTATCCGCCACAAGTTCCGTTTGAAGAACACGACCGGCTACAGTCTGAATGCGCTGATCGACTTTGAGGACCCGATCGACGTACTCGCGCATCTCATGATCGGCTCCGAAGGCACGCTCGGATTCATCAGCGAACTCACCTACGTCACCGTCCCGGAATACGCCAACAAGGCGAGCGCGCTGATCCTTTTCGACGATCTCGAAACCGCGTGTCGGGCCGTCACGCTGCTCAAGAGCACGCCCGTTGCCGCCGTTGAACTCGCGGATCGCGCCGCGCTGCGCTCGGTGGAAGGCAAACCCGGGCTTCCCGAGGGCATTGGCGCGCTCGGTCCGACGGGCGCGGCCGTGCTGGTCGAGACCCGTGCCGGGGATCCGGCTGCGCTCGGCGGCCAGATCAGCGCCATCGAGGTGGCGCTTGCCGGCGTGCACACCTTCCAGCCGGTGAGTTTTTCGACCGACGCGCAGGAGTGCGCGCGGCTCTGGAACGTGCGCAAGGGTATGTTCCCGTCGGTGGGCGCGATGCGCGAGGTTGGCACCACCGTGATCATCGAGGACGTCGCCTTTCCGGTACCGCGGCTCGCGGAAGCGACGCTCGATCTACAACGCCTTCTCGCGGAACACGGCTACCCTGACGCAATCATCTTCGGCCATGCGCTCGAGGGGAACCTGCACTTCGTCTTCACCCAGGATTTCAACGTTCCCGCGGAAATCCAGCGCTACCGGGGCTTCATGGATGCGTTGTGCCGAATGGTCGTCGAAAAATACGACGGCTCGCTCAAGGCCGAGCATGGCACCGGTCGCAATATCGCGCCCTTCGTCGAGCTGGAATGGGGCGCCGAAGCATACGGGATCATGCGTGCAATCAAGCAACTATTCGATCCGCAGGGTCTGCTGAATCCGGGCGTCGTCATCAACGACGATCGCGACGCGCATCTGAAAAATCTGAAGCCGCTGCCTGCGTGCGATCCGATCGTCGACAAGTGCATCGAGTGCGGCTTTTGCGAACCCAAGTGTCCGTCGCACAAGCTGACGCTGTCACCGCGCCAGCGCATCATCGGTTGGCGCGAGATCACGCGCCTCGAGCACGAGGGCGAGGTCGGCGTGCAACTCGAGACAATGCATGCGCTGTACGGCTTCCACGGCATCGACACGTGCGCCGCCTGCGGGCTTTGCGCCACTGCATGCCCGGTCGGCATCGAGACCGGCGTGCTGATCAAGGCGCTGCGCGGGCGTCGTGCGGGCCCGGTCGTGAAGCGTGTTGCTGCTGTCGCTGGCGATCATTTTGGGGTGATTGCGAGTGGAGTGCGCATCGGTCTCGTCGCTACAAACGCGCTGCGCGCCTTGGTCGGTCCCGGCGTGATGAAGGCTTCCCTCGACGGCATGCGCGCCTTCTCCGAAGGCCGGCTGCCCAAGTGGTCGCCCGCGCTGCCGCGGGCGGTCAATTTTCGTCCACGGCGCGGCGGCCAGTCGAGAAACGCGGAGCGGATTGTCTATTTTCCCAGTTGCGCCGCCCGCAACATGGGCGCGCAGTGCGGCGACGAGGAAATCGAAGCGTTACCCGTCGTGGCGGAGCGTTTGTTCGCCAAAGGTGGATTCGAGGTCGTCTACCCCGAACGGCTCGGCGATTTGTGTTGCGGTCAACCGTTCGAGAGCAAGGGGCTTTTCGAGACCGCCGATCACAAGTCGGCGGAACTCGAGGCCGCCTTGCGCAACGCCGGCGAAAACGGACAGCTTCCAATCGTGTTCGACACCAGTCCGTGCACCTACCGGATGAAGCGATACCTTGCTGGGCGCCTGGCCGTGCAGGACAGCATCGAGTTCGTCCACGATTTCCTCCTGCCACGGGTCCGGGTCGAGGCGATTGCCGGGCCCGTGGCAATTCACCCGGTGTGCAGCCTGCGCAAGATGGGTACGGGCGACAAGCTCGCGGCGATCGCCGCGAGCTGTAGCCGTAACGTGGTGCAGGTGGACGAAGTGCTGTGCTGCGGATTCGCGGGGGAAAAAGGCTTTAGTCGGCCGGAACTCAATGAGCACGCGTTGCGCCATTTGACGTCGGCGTTACCGGTAGAGTGCGTACAGGGCTACTCGTCCAGTCGAACCTGCGAAATCGGCCTGTCGGAGTATTCAGGCTTCCCGTATCGCTCGATCATTCGTCTCGTCGATGCGTGTACGAGCGCGCCTGCAACGCACGCACCGGTAATGGACGACTGGGAGCATCATTCGCTGGCCGGACACGCCGACTGACCGCGAGAGGTCGGCTGCGGGTGATGATGGTTCGTTGTGTGAGCACTGGAAATAATGAAAGTCGCACTGTTCGTCCCTTGTTACGTCGACGCGGTCTTTCCCGAGGTTGCGATTGCAACGCTGGAACTGCTCGAACGCCTCGGGGTCGAGGTCGCCTACCCTTTGAATCAGACCTGCTGTGGCCAGCCGATGGCCAACAGTGGATGCCACGATGACGCGGCCGCGGCCGAGGCGCTTTTCGTGAAGAATTTCGCCGGCTTCGACTACATCGTCGGACCTTCCGGAAGTTGCGTTCACCACATTCGCGAGAACCTCACGGCGATTCCGCAGACCCCGGAAACCGCCAGCGTGAGGCGCAACACCTACGAGTTGGTGGAGTTCCTGCACGACGTGCTCGAAGTAGGCGCGTTTCCGTGGGCCGAGTTTCCACACGCGGTGGGCCTGCACAACGGTTGCGCGTCGCTGCGCGCGCTGCGTACCGCCAAGATGTCCGAGATCGCGGAGCCGTTCTTCTCGAAGCCGCTCGATCTGCTGACCAAGGTGAAAGGCATCCGGTTCGTCACGCCGGAGCGGCCCGACGAGTGCTGCGGGTTCGGCGGAACGTTTTCGGTATTCGAGGAGCCGGTCTCGGCCAAGATGGGCTACGACAAGGTGAACGACCATCAGAAGGCCGGCGCGGAGTACATCGTTTCCGCCGACATGTCCTGCATCATGCATCAGAAAGGATGCGCGGAGCGGCTCGGCCTCCCGATCAAGTTCATCCACATTGCGCAGATCCTGAATGGGGCGCGGGAATGAGCGCGCCGGGCGTAAGCCGAGTACCGAAGGGCCGGCGGCGCGCGATTGACCGGAGGCCGACGCTGAGTCGACTCGTCCCATCCGGCTCGCTCAAGGAGGCCGAATGAAACGCATCGACCACGCAGAAGCCTCGTCGAAGTTCATAAATGCCAAGGACCATATCGACTTTCACGACAAGAGATTGTGGGATCTTCGCAAGAAGCGCGACCGGGTGAGCGAGCACATACCCGAGTGGGAGGAGCTGCGTTCGCTGGCGTCCGCAATCAAGGAACACACGCTGACTCATCTTGGCGACTATCTGGAGGAGTTCGAACGCAACGCGATCAAGAACGGCGCTCACGTGCATTGGGCCAAGGATGCCGCCGAACACAACCAGATCGTGTTCGACATCATGAGCGCCCGCAACGCGCGCACGCTGGTCAAGGCCAAGTCGATGCTCACCGACGAGTGCGACATGCGGCCCTTCCTCGAAAATCGGGGCATCGAGATCATGGAGACCGATTTGGGAGAGCGCATCCAGCAACTCGACGGCGAGCCCCCGAGCCACATCGTCGTGCCCGCGGTCCATAAGCTACGGACCGATGTGGCCAGGGTTTTCTCCGAAACCATAGGCACGGACCCCAAGAACAGCGACGTCCACTATCTCGCGGAGAGCCAGCGCCAGCACACGCGCCCGTACTTCCTCAAGGCCGACGCAGGGATGACCGGGGCCAATTTCGCCGTCGCGGAGACCGGCACGGTGGTCGTATGCACCAACGAGGGCAACGCGGACTTGAGCGTGAATTTGCCGAAGCTTTACATCGCCTCGATCGGCATCGAAAAGATCATTCCCAAGATCGAGCATCTTGGCGTGTTCGTTCGGATGCTGTCGCGCAGCGCCCTGGGCTCGCCGATCACGCAGATCACGTCGCATTTCCGTGCGCCGCGCGAGGGCACCGAGATGCACATCGTCCTGGTCGACAACGGGCGCTCGGAGCGGCTGGGGATGCCGGACTTCTGGTACTCGCTCAAATGCATTCGCTGCGGCGCCTGCATGAACACCTGTCCGGTTTACCGGCGCAGCGGCGGCTTGAGCTACGGCGCGACCTATTCGGGACCGATTGGCGTCATCATCGACCCCACGTTCAATCTGCGCAAATACAGCTCGCTGCCTTTTGCCTCGACGCTCAATGGGAGCTGCACCAGCGTTTGCCCGGTGAAGATCAACATCCACGAGCAGATCTACAAATGGCGCCAGATCATCGCCGAGCGGCACCAGCTTACATTTGTAAAACAGGAAGCCATGCGGGTGGCTGGCAAGATCCTGGGCAGTCCGAAGCTCTACCGTGCGGCGGTCGAGACCGCCGGCGCGAGCCTCGAGCACCTCCCCCGGTTCATGATGTACAGCCGCTTGAACGCCTGGGGACGGCAACGCGAGTTTCCGGAGGCGCCGCAGTCCACTTTCCGGCAGTGGTATTTGAAGAACCGGGCCAAGCGATGAGCAGCCGGGACGATATTCTGGCGCGGGTCCGGAAAAACCAGCCACCGCCGCAACCGCTGCCTCCGGTGCCGGTCTTCGATACGCTGACAGGCTCGGCGCTCGAGAGCTTCAAGGCCGCGCTCGTCGCCATGGGCGGCAAGCTCGCCGATCCACCGGCCGACGGCGATCTCGACGCACTCGTCCGGAGGCTCTTCCCGGACGCCAAAATCGTCTGCTCGGCGACGCCCGAGGTCGCGGGCAACCTCCCGCTCGACCGGGTGCGCCGTCCCGCGGATCTGAACGCTGTCGACGTGGGAATCGTGCGCGCGGTTTACGGGGTTGCCGAGACCGGCTCCGTATGGATCACCGAAGCACAGTTCAAGGTCAACACTCTGGGATTCTTGTCGCAGCATCTCATCGTCCTGCTGGATCCGGCGCGGATCCTGGCGAGCCTGCATGACGCGTACCGCGAGCGCGCGCAGTTCGAGGTCGGGTACGGTGTGTTCATGACGGGGCCCTCGGCGACCGCCGATATCGAAGGCGTATTGATCCACGGCGCGCAAGGCATTCGCAGCTTGACGGTTGTTCCGGTCGCGAAAGGCTAGCGAACCGCGTGTTGTAACGCCGCAACACAGGCGCCCGCCGTCCGTATTCGTTGTAGGACCGTTTGATCTGCATCAATGATCCAATATATTCGCCACGTAGGATGGGCGACGTAAAGGCCGCGGGCATAGTCACAGCGGAGGCGTGCATCTTCACTTGCGTTGCATTCTCTGCCGGCCGAGCGCCCTGCGACCATTTGCCGCGCGTATCCGGAGTAGAAGGCGCCTAAGATAGCGGAAGGCGTTTTTGCACCGCATTGGGAGGTGTTCGATGCGATTCGAGCTAGCCGCGAGTGCATTGTTTTCTGCACTGTGTTTTCTGGGTTCGGGCGCGCCGGCGCTCGCCGCGGAAGCCGTACCCGACTCCAAAGGGGCCACGCCGATCTGTGCCAATTGCCACGAGGATCGACATGCGTCGATTCTGATGACGGCGCATGGGGCGAAGAACGACGCCAACGGCAGCATGTGCCAGAACTGTCACGGCGACGCGACCGAGCATTTGAAGGATCCGAGCAAGGCCAAGCCGGCGAACCTGATCAAGTACGGGACGGCGGCGCAGAAAGCGGCGGTTTGCCTGACCTGCCACCAAACCAACCGGCAGCTCGCGTTCTGGGAATCGGGCAAGCATGCGCTGAACGACGTTCCGTGCAGCAGCTGCCATAGCATTCACGGCAAAGAGCGGGGCCCGACGATCGCGCCGTTCACGACCAGCTTCCGGCCGAACGAGGCGGAAATCTGCGGCACCTGCCATCAGGACATCCGCTCGCAGACGCTGAAGCCCTCACACCATCCGATCATGGAGGGCAAGGTCAAGTGCTCGGACTGTCACAATCCGCACGGCTCGATCAGCCACGTGATGCTGCGCGATGCCTCGGTCAACGATCAGTGCCTGAGCTGCCACACCGACAAGCGCGGCCCGTACGTGTTCCAGCATCCGCCGGTCGAAGAGAACTGTGTGACCTGTCACAACCCGCACGGCTCTTCGCACGAGAAGCTGTTGAACGAGCACACGCCGAATCTCTGCCAGGACTGCCACGACGTATCGCGCCACCCGGGGACGATCTACGGCGGAGCCGCGGGCTTTGCGCTGCCGAATGGCACTCCAAATCCCGCCGGTGTGAATACGCGCTTCATCGCCCGGGCGTGCCTCAACTGCCACAACGCGGTCCATGGCTCGAATGCGCCCGGCAGCAAGGGCCAGTTCTTCCTGCGCTAGGGCAAGGAGCAAACGATGACCAAGAGACTGCTTCCTATCCTGATTGCCGGTCTGTTTGTTGCGACGCCGGCGCTCGGGCAAGACACGGATTGGAAAGTCGAAGGCTCGGCGACCCTCGGCGCGATCCACGATTCGACGAACAGCAAGGACAGGTCTAAACAGGACGAATTCCGCGATCTCGGCAATGGTGTCGTCTCGGACGTCTT
>JADGRP010000313.1 GCA_017880805.1 Burkholderiales bacterium | reverse complement strand
GGATCACCGCAATGAACCCTGACGTGAAAGGCACCGGAATGGCGAACGATTTCGTACGGGGGCTGCTGGTCGCCGGGTTTACTTTGGCCGTGTCTGTTTCAGCGCTTGCGCAGAGCCCGCCCGCAGCGCCGAAGGAGGCCGCGGTTCCCGCTGCCACGGGCGCGATCAACGTCGACGTATTGACGGGCACGTGGGTCCGGCCGGACGGCGGCTACCTGATCGTCATCAGGAACGTCGGTCAGGACGGGCGACTCGAGGCGATGTATTTCAATCCGAATCCGCTGCCCTTCGCGAAGGCGCAGGCGACGAGGGATGGCGCGACGCTGCGCGTTGCGTTCGAGCTGCGTGCTGGCGGCTACGACGGTTCGACCTACGATCTGACCTACGACCCGTCGAACGACCGGCTCTCGGGGGTTTACTACCAGGCTGTGGCGAAGCAAAAGTTCGATATTTACTTTGTGCGAAAATGAGCGCGGCGGCAGAGTATGCTGTCGCACCGCGCCGTGGATGTTCGAATGCGGAATTCCCCATTGAGCATCGCCAACGGGCTGGCCCGATTCACGTGCTGCAGGAGATGGTCATGATGTGCAAAAAATCAATCGGACGCGCGCTGCTGATGGCAGTCGGTGTGCTTTTTGCCGCCGTCAGCGCGGGCCAGCAGACGCCGCCGGCGCAGCCCGCGCCCCCCGCAAAGGCAGCCAAGCCCGCGGCGAAACCAGCGAAGAAACCGGCGGCACCGGCATTCAAGATGGTGCTCGAGCCGAAGGCGATGGACCTGCTGAAGGCGACGAGCGACAAGCTCGCGAAGGCCAAGGCGATGTCGTTCACGGCGACGGTCAGCTACGAGTATCCGAGCAAGCTCGGGCCGCCAATCGTCTACACGATGCGCTACGACGTGACGATGCAGCGGCCGGACAAGCTCAAGATATTGATGCCCGGCGACGGTCCGGCTTCGGAGTTCTACTACGATGGAAAGGCGATGATGGCCTATGCGCCGGCCGAGAATCTCGTCGCTGTCGCGGCGGCACCGCCCACCGTCGAGGAGGCGCTGAAGGTCGCGTACAACACGGCCGCTCTGTACTTTCCCTTCGTCGATCTCCTGGTCGACGATCCCTATACTGCGTTGACCGACGGCGCCATTCTCGCCTTCTACATCGGTCCGTCGACGGTGGTGGCGGGCGTAAATACAGACATGGTGGCGTGGGCGAACAAGGACGTGTTCCTGCAGATCTGGATCGGCGCCGACGACAAGCTGCCGCGGCGAGTCCGCGCGGTCTATGCCGCCGACCCGCTGCAGTTGCGCCACGAGCTGGACCTTTCGAACTGGAAGCTCGACTCGGCGGTCACACCGGACACGTTCACGTCGGTGAAGGCGCAAGCGGCCCCTCGCATCGCCTTCAAGAGCCCGACCACCGCGCCACCGGGGATGAAGCCGCTGGTCAAGATGACGCCGTCCAAAGCGGCGCCGGCGAAACCGCAACCGAAGACACCCTGATCGGAGTTCGCGATGAAGACGATCGTTACCGTTACTGCCGCGCTGATTGTCGGCGCGCTCAGCCTGTGGACCGGCCCCGCGGCCGGTTGGGCATCGGCCAACCGCTATGGCGGCAGCACCAGCCATTCGTACGGATCGACCAGCCACACCAACGCCTACGGCGGCAGCTCCACGCACGAGGCGGGCGAGGGCACCGAGCACACCAACGCGTATGGCGGCAGCACGGCGCACGCGGAAGGCGGCGGCACCGAGCACACCAACGTCTACGGTGGAACGACGGCCGGCGCTTACGGTGCGGGCGCCGTGCATACCACCCCTTATGGTGCTACGGCATACCACCCGCCGGGCGCCTATCCGGCGGCCTACTATCCCTACCATCCGCCGACCGCGGTGCCGTATTACTCGTCCGGCTGCTACGGTTGTGCCGCGGCGGCGGGCGCGGTCGTTGGAATGGCGGCGGGCGCCGCGGTGGCGTCCGCCAATACAGCAGCGGTGACGTCGAATGCCTACGCGGCCGGTGTCGCGACCGGAAGCGCCAACACGGCCGCTGCGACCAGCGCGGCGTATGGCGCCGGCGTTGCCACCGGGGCGGCCATGGCGGCTCCTGCGAACTATTCAATGGGCGTCAACTATGCGGCGTTGCCGGCGGGTTCGATGTCGATCAACAAGAACGGCGCGACGTACTACCTGTCCGGAAACACGTGGTTCCAGCCGGCGTACGGCGCGAACGGCGTCTACTACACGGTCGTGCCGGCGCCCTGAGTTGGTTCGCCGGGTGATGCCCCGCCGGCGCAGTGTGCTCGCGGCCGCCGCATGCATTCTCCGGTGAATCGCGCGTAGTGGAGCGCGGCCGGGAATCCGTTCCGGCCGCCGCGCGAAAATCAGCGCGTCGACGATCGACCGTGGCGCCATCGCCGCGGTGACCCTTTTGATCGGCACTTTCCACATCGGGTGACCGCAATGAGCAAGATCGCACATACGATCAAGCACGAACTTCTCGAGATGGTGCCGCCGACCATCTACTTCTTCGTGATCCTGCACATCCTCGCCGTGATCAGGGTGCTGATGGTCAGGGGCAGCGGCCTGCCGCCCTTGACGACGCCATCGATCGCGGTCGCGGCGCTGGTCCTCGGCAAGTCGGTGCTGCTCGCCAACGCGTTGCCCTACATCAACCGCTTCCCGGAAAAGCCGCTGATCTGGAACGTCTGCTGGAAATCCGTCGTCTACTTTCTGGTCGCATTCGTCATTCATTATCTCGAGCACCTGTACGACTTCTGGAAGGAAACGCCGAGTCTCGCCGCCGCCAACGATAAGCTGCTGGCGACGATCGTATGGCCGCACTTCTGGGCGATCCAGATCGTTCTCGCCGTGCTTATCATCAACTACTGCGTCGCGACCGAGCTCGCGCGCGTGATCGGCGTAAAGGAAATCAGGGCGATGTTCTTCGGCCCGATGCCGAGCCGACCGAAAGTAACCTGATTCCGATCGCTCTCGATGTCGATTGACGGGGTCACGCCGATATCCCGGCGGAAACGCGTGCGCGTCGCGCCCCTTGCGGAACCGGGCGCGGTTCGGGCGCTCTTTACCTGAACTGCGACGAAACGGCAATTGCGTTCTCCGCGGTCATCATGGTGATTGCCGATCTAGATCGACCTGGGCAAGGACTCATCAATGTCAGCCAACAGCCGATGGTTGAATTGCATGAGGTGTTGACCACTTCGAAGCCCTGACATCCGGCGCACCGTGCCTAGTCACGCGCTCACCAGGCAATGTCCGCTTTCGCCAATTCGGGCGGCCGGTTAGGGTCGAGTCCGAGCGTACGTCCGCACGAGGGGCGCGACGACTCCACTATCGCTTCCTGACACTCCCCCCGGCGGCGCGGCGATAGCGTCGCCAGCTTGAGCAACTACACCACACCCGACTGGTCCAACCGCCCACTTAGGGTTAGCCTTGCCGGCATATGAATTGGGTCACGATTATCTGGTCCATGTTCGCGTCAGCGTGTCTCACGATGGCGGCAATGCATTTGGTCGTTTGGTGGAAGCAGCGCGCGGCCTGGGCCCATCTTCTGTTTTCCTTTGCGGCCATTTCGACCGCGGTCTTCGCGTTCTTTGAGTTGTCGATCATGCTGGCAAAGACGCCGGCTGAAATCGGTACGGCGATGAGGTGGGCGCAAGTACCGCTATGGCTGTTGGCACTGTCCCTCGTTGGATTCGTGCATTTCTACCTACACGCCGGCCGACCATGGCTCGCGTGGTTGGTCTGCGGCTTGCGCACGCTTTCGTTGCTGCCCAATTTTCTGGCGGGATCGAGTCTCAACTTACGCGAGATCACCACGCTGAAGCACATTCCGTTTCTCGGAGAGTTCGTGGCGGTCGCCGTGGGGCCGCCCAATCCGTGGATGCTGGTCGGTCAGTTGAGCGCGGTGCTGCTCATCGTTTTTGTCGCGGATGCCAGTATCACCGCCTGGCGGCGTGGCGACCACCGGAAGGCGCTGATAGTCGGCGGTAGCATCATATTCTTTGTGACGGCTGCGCTCGTTGACGCGATTGTGGTGTTCTGGGGCAACGTCGGGGCCCCGATCATATTCAGCCAATTTTACCTGGCCTTGGTCGCGGTAATGGGTTACGAGCTGAGCGGCGACGTGGCACGCGCGGCGCAACTCGCGCGTGAGCTGCGCGAGAGCGAGCAGCGAATGAGCCTCGCAGTCGATGCCGCCGACTTTGGGATATGGATTCAGGACCTTGCGCGCAACGAAATCTGGGCGAGTGACAAGTGGCGCGAGTTGTTTGGATTCTCACCGTCGGAACAATTGCAATTCGAGAACGTTCTGCAAAGACTACATACCGAAGATCGCGACAGAGCCCAACAAGCAATGGGGCTGGCGCTCCGGGGTGGGGTTGGCTACGAGTTGGAATTCCGGGTGTGCCTGCCGGACGGTCGCGTGCGTTGGGTCGCTTCCCACGGCCGTGTCGAGTCCGATGCCAAAGGTCAGCCAATTCAGGTGCGCGGCGCTTCCCGCGATGTCAGTGCGTCCAAGAATACCGAGCAGGAAATGCGTCTCCTTCGTCAGGAGATTGCACATGCAGGACGCGTTTCGATGATGGGCCAACTTGCCTCTGCGCTGGCGCACGAAATCAATCAGCCGCTGGGTGCGATTCTGCGCAATGCGGAGGCGGCCGAACTGTTCATGCAAAGCGAATCGCCGGATCTCGACGAGATACGTGCAATTCTTGCCGACATTCGCAAGGACGACGAGCGTGCAGGCAACGTCATCGAAAGGATGCGCGGGCTGTTGAGGCGGCGCGAGCTGGATACGCGCCCGCTCGACTTGGGCGAACTCGTTGTCGACGTTGTAAGCCTTTTGCGCATGGACGCGGTAGCCAGGAAGGTGAAGCTGGACACGGAAGTTCCCGTGGATTTACCGCTGGTGCGTGGCGACCGCGTGCATCTGCAACAGGTTCTGCTCAATCTCATCCTAAACGGTATGGATGCGCTCGATGCGGTGAGCCGCGGGGACCGGCGCATCAGCATGAGCGCGCGGTCCGAGGGAGCACAGTGGGTCGAGATCGCCGTGAGCGACACCGGCGACGGTATTCCCGCGGAAGTTCTGCCACATGTATTCGCATCATTCTTCACGACCAAGTCGAATGGCATGGGCATGGGCCTGTCGATAGCACGGACGATCATCGAGGCGCACGGTGGACGGCTTTGGGCAGCGAACAATGATGGCGCTGGAGCCACGTTCCGGTTCACGTTGCCGATCGCATCGGAAGCCGCCTCATCATGAGCGTTCTCGAGCCCGTCGTGCACATCGTTGATGACGACGCGTCATTTCTGGATGCAGTGTCGCGGCTTCTGCGCGCAAGCGGATTCCTGGTAAGAGTCTTTTCATCGGCCAGCGAATTTCTGGAGCAACACGATAACGACTTGCCCGGCTGCGTGGTGACCGACCTGCAGATGCCCGGATTGAATGGGCTGGATCTGCAGTCGGCGCTTTTGCGCTCCGGCAACCCGCTGCCTGTCCTCTTCCTTACTGGCCACGGCGAGATTCCTGCGACGGTGTCCGCCATGCGCGCCGGTGCGGAGGACTTCCTGGAGAAGCGGACGCCGAAGGACCTGTTGCTGGAGGCAGTGAGGCGTGCGCTCGCCCGCGATGTGCGGGAACGCGATGCGCGAATACGACAGCGCGAGTTGCGCGCGCGCTTTGCCGCTCTCAGCGAACGGGAACGCGAAGTACTCTTTCATGTGGTCCAGGGCAGGCTCAACAAGCAGATCGCGAGCGACCTGGGCATCCACGAGCGGACGGTGAAGTTGCACCGCACATCGATCACGACCAAGCTTGGCGTGTCGTCAGTCGCGGCACTCACGCGGCTGACAGAGGAAGCGGACATTTTCACGTCACCATCGCCAACCTTCCCTAAAGGGCAGTAGCCAGTAAGTCCGCTCGCGCCTATGGTGCTTATCATCCGATGAGCACCGTGACTCCCATCTATGTTGCCGTCGTCGATGACGACGAAAATCTTTGCCGGTCTTTGGCTCGACTGTTGCGCGCGGCCGGCATGCAACCGATGACCTATGCGTCCGCAGAGGCGTTCCTCGCGGACTCCAAGCAACCCAAGTTCGATTGCCTGGTGCTCGACATCCAGTTGGGCGGCATGTCCGGCATCCAACTTGGCCAGCGGCTTGTGGCCGAGGGCAGCAACGCTCCCTTCATCTTCATGACGGCACACGATGATCCGGCAGCGCGCACCGACGCGTTAGCCGCAGGTTGTGTGGCTTATTTCCGGAAGACCGATTCCGGTGCCGACGTGCTCGCAGCGATCCGTCGAGCGGTGACCTGACTCCAGGGGATCCTTCGAATGAACGGAACCCTTTGGATTCTTGCATTGCGTGCCGAAGCCGTCGATCGACTGCGGGCTGAGGCGGGAACGCTCATCGCAGACGCGCGCGGGTTCAAGCGAATGCTGAGAGACGTAGGTACAACGCTAGTGTAGGGATACTCATGATTTTTACGCACTCAGCGATTCCGTTTCCCCATCCGCCGCACCATCCGCTCGTGGAGCGCTGGCATCCGTTCTCCACGCGCTGGACGGTGGCACTGCTGCTCGCCGTGGCGCTCGTGTCCGCCTGCAGCAAGGGGGAGCCGAAGAACGAGGCGCGCCCGCCGGTCGAGGTGACGGTGATGACGGTGACCCCGCGCGACACGCCGGTGAGCTACGAATACGTCGGCCAGACGCAAAGCTCGCACCAAGTGCAGATCCGGGCGCGGGTCAACGGCTTCCTGGACAAGCGGGTCTATACCGAAGGCTCCATGGTCAAGGCCGGAGCCGTTATGTTCCAGCAGGACACGAAGCCGTTCCAGGCGCAACTGGACGTCGCGCTCGGCGGCCTGGCGGAGCAGCAGGCGCGGCTGCAGACCGCGAACGACAATCTCGCGCAGGT